>UQEW01000033.1 GCA_900540145.1 uncultured Eubacteriales bacterium | reverse complement strand
CTCAGCTGGGAGAGCATCTGCCTTACAAGCAGAGGGTCATAGGTTCGAGCCCTATAGCGCCCACCAAATACGATGGCCTGGTAGTTCAGTTGGTTAGAATGCCAGCCTGTCACGCTGGAGGTCGACGGTTCGAGCCCGTTCCAGGTCGCCAATTTTCTGATAAGGTGTTAATATGGTGGGTATCGTCAAGCGGTTAAGACCCAGGGTTGTGGCTCCTGTATACGTGGGTTCGAATCCCACTACCCACCCCATAAACTATCAAAGGTCATAGTATGATTAAGTGAAAATATATTGGGGTATCGCCAAGTGGTAAGGCAACGGATTCTGATTCCGTCATCCGCAGGTTCGAATCCTGCTACCCTAGCCAATTTATACTGTTAGGCCCGATAGGGCTTAGCGGGGCGACATAGCCAAGTGGTAAGGCAGAGGTCTGCAAAACCTTTATTCCCCAGTTCAAATCTGGGTGTCGCCTCCAAATATTTATCCGTAAGGATTATGAAAAACCTGGTTTTCCGGGTTTTTCTGTTTTTTTGATATGTTAGGCAGATTATGAAAATTAATCTGCCTATATATATATTAAGAGACGGAAAGCCGTCTCTTTTTTTATTTACAAAAAAGGAGGAGAAAATGAATAAGAAAACAACAAAAAAAGCGTATAAGTGTTCTGTTTTGGTATTGATTATTTTATTATCCGTTTCATCAGTTGCAGCTTATGCCGCTACACAGATTATCAATATCAAGGGCTATCCGCTTAGCGGATTTGACAAAACTTATATAGGCTCTTCTACAGGCAAAAAGTTCGTAGGAACTACAGACAAGCTGTTTATCAACAACAAAGTAGCTTTCTGCATACAATCGGGTTATGGGATTACAGGATTTACACCGGAGGGAGGTGATGTAGAACTGAAATATGAAGTAGAAAAGATATCTGCTTCCGATAGTCTTCAGAATAAGATAGCTTATTTAGGCTGGTATAATGTTCAGGATAAAACAGACAAGGCCTATGCGTTTACACAGATGTATCTTTGGCAATCGCTGCCTGATATGCCTGCTTCGGGCAATGCTACGATTAAATTCGTTTCGCAAAAATTAGACAGTGAGTATAAGGTATGGAAAAAGAATATAGATGAGAAGATAGAAAGCTGGGATAAGAAACCTTCGTTTGATTTCGAAACATATAAGAAACCCATAAACATTTCTGCCGGTGAAACTAAAACTATTAAAGATGCTAACGGTGTATTAGAAGATTATAATACATTTAAATATTCTTCAAACGGTATATCGATTTCGCATACCAAAGGCAGCAATGATATGATTGTTTCTGCTTCAAAAGATTGCAATGATAATATTGTGGAGATAAATCAGGATTCCCTGAAAAAGGCGGGATGCATGAAGCATGAAAGCACTTTAGCCGGTTCATATATATATGAAAGCGCAACATCACAGGATATGGCTACTTACGGCTCTGTAAAGTCTATCGGAATGAGTTTGAAATTTAATGTTGATACAGTGACAGGTAAGATTGCAATTGAAAAGATGAAGGCGCCGGATGGGATGTCAGATGATATTATGCCGGAGCAACAAGCTGTATTCCAGGTATATCTTAAATCTTGCGGCAGCTATGAAAAAACGCCGGAAAAATACAGGGATATCATGGTCACAGGGGAAGATGGATGTGCGGTAACAAAGGAATTGCCCCATGAGACTTATGTAATAAAGCAAATCAGAGGCAGTGAAGGACATAAACTGTCAGAACCTTTTGAAACAGTAATCGGAACCGAACAACATGATAAGGTGTACAAGTATAAATTGATTAATGAAACTCTGAAGTCAAAGATTAAGATTGTAAAAAAAGATGCAGAGACAGGAAAATCAATTCCGAGAGAAGGAGCAGAATTTGAACTTACCAATCTTTACACAGGAGAAAAGATAGAAGGCCCTTCCAATAACGGATTTTTTGTTACAGATGAGCAAGGTGTTATCGATTTGCCATTTCCGTTGTATTATGGAAATTATAGATTGACGGAGCGAAAAGCTCCTCAACAGTATTTACTTTCTGAACCTATAGAATTTAAAGTTGATGGCAGTCAAGAGCTGTTGGTCATAGAGGTATTTGATAGAGCTCAAAAGGGGATAGTAAAGGTGCATAAAACGGGAGAAATTTTGCGTACCATAGAGAAAAATGAGGACGGCACATACACTCCCGTGTTTGAGAAAGGGGGCATGAAAGGAGCTCAGTTTGAAATGAGAGCAGCTGAGGATATAATTACACCGGACGGCGTGGTAAGGGCTAGAAAAGGGCAGTTGGTAGATATTTTGGTAACGGATGATGAAGGCAATGCCATATCAGAACCACAGTATTTGGGAAAGTTTCAACTGAAGGAAACTAAAGCGCCGTACGGACATGTGATTGATGATACGGTTCATATGATTGAGCTGAAGTATGCAGGACAAGAAGCGGAGGTCGCAAGTTCATCGCTTGAAATAGGCAATCAACGCCAAAAGGCTGAAATAAGTTTTATAAAAACTATCGAAGAAGATGGGGTATTTGATATATATAATGAAGATTTATACAGAGATGTGAAATTTGGCCTGTTTGCCGGTGAAAAAATAGCGGCTCAGGACGGAACCTTTATTCCGGAAGGAGGCTTGCTGGAAGTTATAGGTGTTAAGAAGTCAGACTCTTCAGGTGAATATCAGGGAAGATTCACGACAGATATTCCACTGGGGGATTATTATGTGCAAGAAATGCAAACTAATAAACATTGTATATTGAATGCAGAAAAATATAATTTAAGCTTTGAGTATCAGGGTCAAAATGTTCATATGGCGGAGATTAAGGCTAATGAAGGAAAACCGATAGAAAATTCTTTGATACGTGGAGAAATTATCGGACATAAAGTGGATGATAAAGATTTTCCATTGGAAGGAGCTGTTTTTGGATTATTTAAACCAGATGAAAAGAACTTTTCTGAGGAAAATGCATTGATAACTGCAAAGACCGATGAAAACGGTCTTTTTTCTTTTGAAAACATTCCTTATGGCCAATGGCTCGTTGGCGAAATTTCATCTCCTCAAGGATATTTGATTTCCGATATGATTTATCTGGTGAATATAGATGATGATGCAGAAGTATTGGAAATAACAGCTGTGAATACGCCTAAACCTGAACCTGCAGAATATTTATATAATGGAGAGGACTCAAGCAGCATCGTGCGCATGCCGGTTAAAACAGGAGATAAGAGTGATAATGCGGAAGGTTATTTAAGAATAGCGGCAGCGTCTGCCTTGAGTATTGTGATCATATCAATGCTTAAAAGAAAGATAAGATGTTTCAAAATATAATGACAAAATACAAAGCTTTTGCCATAGGTACAATTGTATAATTGACAAAATCCAATAAAGAGTGTAAATTATGATTAATATTTGGAATCTATATTTTATTAACAAGGAGAGTTGACCATGGAAAAGAAACCAAAGATTTGTATACTCAGATGGGAAGGCGGAAAAGTTCCTGAACCTTTATTAAACTTGGAAAATCTGCCGGGAAACAGCACCAATCCTGCTTCATATCCTTTTGAAATTAAAATGGTACAAGTACCGGGAGCATGTATGGAAACTGTTATGTATCATCCAAGCCAGAAGCTTTTAGATGATATGATCGCGATGGCCAAAAAGATGGTAGAAGAGGATGGAGTCAAAGCTTTCACTACAAGCTGCGGTTTCAATGCTATCTTCCAGAAAAAATTAGCAGATGCTCTTGATGTACCTGTATTTACATCATCATTGCTTCAAGTACCTTACATGCAGCAGATAATAGGCACTAAGAATACCGTAGGTATCATTACAGCCAATAAATCTCTGCTTACTAAAGAGCATTTTGACGCTTGCGGATTTACCGATGACATTAATTTTGAAGTATTCGGACTTGAAGATTGCAAGGAATGGAGCAAGATGTTCAATGACCCTGAGGCTTCCATAGATATGGACGCAGTAGAGAAGGAAATCGTAGGTACAGCAGTAGCCGCTGTTGAAAAGAATCCTTCCATTAAGGGAATAGTTTTGGAATGCACAGATCTGCCTCCTTACGCAAGAAAGATAAGTGAAGCTACAGGCTTGCCTGTTCTTGACATAATTACGCTGATCGGATATATGGGTATCTGCCTGGGCGAAATGAAGATGTTCTAAAAAATTCAAAAAAATTACATAAGTTTAATTGCGCCGCCTTAAACAATTTGTTTAAGGCGGTTTTTTCGTGCATAAATTTTTTCCTAACTGAATACGGTATAAAAAAGCTAAATAGGGATTGATAATTAAGTACCGGGGGAGGGGTATACTGGCTTTAAAATAATTGTCATTGGCGTATGACGCCAGGAAAGGAGAGTTATGGATGACATAAAATCAGAAGCAAAAGGAATTGAGCAAGATGTGGTCAGATGGTATCGAGATTTGCACAGGATTCCGGAACTTCATGACCAATTGCCAATGACTACAGCTTATGTGCGAAGCGTTTTGGAAGAACTGGGGATACCTTATAACGTCTATTCAAATTCAGGTATAAGAGCTGTAATTGAATGTTGTGAGGGGGATAAAGCTATTGCTTTCAGGGCAGACATGGATGCTCTGCCTGTAACCGAAGAGACGGGATTGCCTTTTGAGTCAGAGCACAAAGGATGTATGCATGCATGTGGACACGACGCTCATACGGCTATGCTGTTGGGCGCTGCAAAGGTACTGCTTCCCTACAAAAAACAATTGAAAGGAAAGATAGTGCTGTTGTTCCAGCCTGCGGAAGAAACGTCAGGAGGCGCCAAAATTATGATAGAAGAAGGATGTCTCAAAGACCCGGATGTTAATATGCTGGTGAATTTTCATGCAGGCAGGCTTTTCCCCGGAATAAAAAACGGGCAGGTTGGATGGAAGAAAGGCGCAGTTATGGCTTCTGTGGATACTTTTAATGTAACCGTGCACGGAAAAGGAGGCCATGGGGCATATCCGGATGAATGTATAGACCCTATCCCTATAGCGTGCCAAATGATATTAGCTTTACAGAATATCATAAGCAGAGAAATCAAACCTACTCACGGAGCTGTAATAACCACGGGAGAACTTAACGCCGGGACTCTTGTCAATGTTATACCTGATACTGCAGCCTTCGGCGGAACTATTCGGACTCTTGATCCTGCAGACAGAGAAAAAGTCTGTGCCAGAATGGAGGAAGTATTTCGAGGCATTGCATCTGCAACTCGAGCCAAAGTAGATGTAAAGATAAGCCATTCATACCCTGTAACTGTAAACGACAGCCGGGCAGTTGAGTTTTTCGTAAATTCTGCTTCCAAAATAGTAGGGAAAGAGAATATGGTCGAGATACCCGAACCGGCCACAGGTACAGAAGACATATCGTATTATTTGCAGGAGGTGCCCGGTTCCTTTGGCACGCTGGGGTCTTTGGCGCCTCACAGTGACGGTATATATTACCCACATCACAATTCCAAATTTAGAATTGATGAAGACTGTTTGTATTTAGGCTCCGCTATTTATGCCCAATGCGGCGTAGATTTTTTATCTGATTAAAAGCGCAGCATGTGTTTTGCTTAATAAGCAGAAAGGATTTTGTTATGGAAAAGGAAAAAAAGAAAAAAATCAAGGTGCCTCATCCGTTTGTTTTAATTTGCATCCTTATAATAATATGTACTATCCTTACATATATAGTTCCTGCAGGCACTTATGACAGATATTATGATGAAGAAGTAGGAGCTGAACTGGTAGAGCCTGACAGCTTCCACTATATAGAAAATACTCCGGTAGACCCGTTTGAAATGGTTCAAGCCATACCAACAGGAATGGCAGAAGTAGGTTGGATTATATTCTTGGTATTTATTATCGGCGGAGCATTTGGAATCATCAATAAAACAGGAGCTATAGAAGCAGGTTTAGGCGCATCAATAAATGTCTTTAAAAAGCAATCCATACTCTTGATAGGCGGATTGATGACTGTGTTTTCCCTAGGCGGGGCGACCTTCGCTATGGCTGAATCAACTCTTATATTTCTGCCTATGTGCGTAATGCTGACAAAAGCTATGGGATATGATGCTGTAGTCGGTATGGCGGTAATCAATATCGGAGCTGTCATAGGATTTACCGGCGGCTGGATGAACATGTATACGGTTGGAGTAGCTCAAGGCATAGCAGGTTTGGAACTGTTTTCAGGTATGGGATATAGGATATTGTGTCATGCAGTGCTTCTCATAATAGCAATATTTTATGTGGTAATGTATGCCAAAAGGATTAAGAAGGACCCTACCAGAAGCCTTATGACAGGTGTGCCGGAAATAGAAGAAACTAAATTCGATATGGAAAACATACCTGAATTTACCAAGAGAAGAAAAATTATCCTTATATGGTGTCTGGTATGCTTTATAGTACTGATATACGGAATAACTGCCGGCTGGAGCACCAGCACAGAAGTTTCAGCACTTTTCCTGGTGATGGGAATCGGCGCCGGATTTATTTATGGTCTCAAATCAGGCGATATAGCGGACGCTTTTGTAGAAGGAGCCAAGAGCATAGCCTTTGGCGCTTTGCTTATAGGCCTCTGCAGAGCCATGGTGGTAATATTGACCAATGGCCAGATCATAGATACTATTCTTCACGGAATGGCATCATTGTTCGACGGTCTGCCATCCATCATCGCGGCAGGACTTATGGTGCCTATACAGCTGCTGGTCAACTTCCTCATCAATTCCGGTTCAGGGCAGGCTGCGGCTACAATGCCTATAATGGCTCCTTTAGCAGATATCTTAGGCGTTTCAAGGCAGACTGCTGTCTTGGCATTCCAGTTCGGTGACGGTCTTTCCAACAGCTTATGGCCGACATCAGGCATATTGATGGCATCACTGGGAATTGCAGGCATCCCATATGAAAAATGGCTGAAATTTGTAGGAAAGCTTATGCTTTACCTATACATCGCTTGTACAATTCTGGTAATGATAGCCTATGCCATCAATTATCAGTAAAAAAACAAAGATCTCAGTATTTTCTTTGGTATATAACAGCAATATTGGAGAGTTTCTTTTTTCGGAGAAACTCTCCTAGGCTGTAAGAGGTAATATATATGTTAGATTTTTTGATAAAAGGGGCGCGATATCCTGATTTCAAAGATAATCAATTTAAGACCGCCAATATAGGATTAAAAGACGGAAAAATAAGGTTTATTGGAAAGGAAGAACCAAGGAGTTTTAAAAATCTGGCAGCAGACGGGAAAACATTATCTCCCTGATTTATAGATATACATATGCATGAAGAAAATTTCCAAAACGAAGGGGAAAAGTATGTCATTGCAGAAGCTATGTTGCAAATGGGCGTAACTACGGCAGTAGGAGGCAATTGCGGAATACAAAGGCAAAGCATTAAGCGTTTTAAAGAAACGATACAGACGCTGGAAGGAAGTCCTATAAATTATCTGATGCTTACAGGATATAATCATAAAAGGTATGAAATAGGTCTTGCCAGATATCAAACAGCTTCTGATATGCAACGGACATTACTGAAACACATGCTTGAGGAGGAGCTGAAAGAAGGCGCATGCGGCATATCCTTCGGGATAGAGTATGACCCGGGAATTACTAAAGATGAAATAATAAGTGTTCTCAATTCATTTGAAGACAAAACGCTTCTTGCAGCTGCTCATTATAGAAGCAGCACCAACAAAAGTATGACTTCGTTGGAGGAATTGATAAATATAGCAGATAGCATACCGATGAAGTTTCAGATATCTCATCTTTCAAGCTGCTCCGCCATGGGCTCTATGGATAAGGCTCTTGAAATGCTTGATAAGGCAATGAAAGAAAACAGCCGCTTGGATTTTGACACATATCCTTATAACGCGTTTTCGACAGAACTGGGCTCAGAAGTATTTGAACCCGGTTGTCTTGAAAGACGGAAGAAAGATTATGACTGTATACTGCTGACACAGGAACCGTACAAAAATGTGAGATGTACAGAGAAAATATTTAAAGAAGCAAGAGAAAAGTATCCTGATATGCTGGCAGTAGTATTTGCAATGAATGAAGAGGAAATAAGAAAGGCAGTCGCATGCAAGCGAGGTATGATTGCCAGCGACGGCATATTAAACGGCGGAAAGGGGCATCCCAGAGCTGCTGGAACTTTCCCTAGGGTTTTGGGCAAATATGTGAGAGAGGAAAAGGCGCTTTCTCTTATCGATGCCCTGGAAAAAATGACATTGAAGCCTGCAAAGAGGCTGTCGCTTGATAAAAAGGGAGAAATAGCACTGGGAAAAGACGCAGACATTGTAATATTTGATGCAGAAAAGATTTCAGACAGAGCCGACTTTATGGAAAATAATGTGGCGCCAGAAGGCATAGAATACGTTTTTGTAAACGGACAAATAGCCGTTAAAGGAAAGAATATAATCAACGATAGATTGGGAAAATTTCTGGGATAAGAAGCGGACCATGTCAAATCATCAGCAGAAAATAATATTTTCCCTTACTTGCATGATTGACTCTTGCCTCCAATCTGAAATGCCGCCCCGGAGTTCGACTTCCCCGTGGCGGCACGATTCCTGTAACACGATTCTTCAACATTGTTCTATCTCATACAGACTCATACAGATTTTTTGTTAAGCCTATATGACTTGAACCGTTTTTCCTGAGAATTTTTCCACATAACCTATTATTTCAGCTACAGGCACTGTATCCTTGAGGTTAGAAATGAGTTTCACTGCTTCGGCTTCAGGCAGAGAGATAAGCAATCCGCCGGATGTCTGAGGATCGAACAGAACATCAGACATGGCCAGAGAGACGTTTTCACCGAAACCTACGCTGCAACTTATCCAGTTGCGATTGTTATAAGCTCCTTTCGGCACTATACCCATTTCAGCCATTTCATATGCCTGAGGAAGGACAGGCACTTTAGAACTATCGATAACTATGGTTCTGCCGCTGCCTGAAGCCATTTCATTGGCATGCCCCATCAGACCGAAGCCGGTTACATCAGTACATCCGCTTATGGCAAAACCCTCCATAGCTGAAGCAGCGTCTTTGTTCAGCGCAGCCATGGAATTAATCAGAGCTTTTTCTGTATCAGGCAAAAGCAGATCAGCTTTAATTGCTGTATTTAAAATGCCGGTACCTAAAGCCTTTGTAAGAATAAGAACATCTCCTTCTCTTACCGTACTGTTTTTTAAAATCTTTTCGGGATGTACGAAACCACTGACACATAAACCGTATTTTGGCTCATTGTCTTTTATCGTATGACCTCCGCAAATTATTGTCTCAGCTTCTTTGCACTTTGAATAACCGCCCTGAAGAATTTCAAGTATAATTTCTTTATCCAAATCTTCAGGCATGCAGAGAACATTCATTGCAAGTTTGGGCCTGCCGCCCATGGCATATACATCGCTGAGAGAATTTGCAGCGGCTATCTGGCCGTAGCTGTACGGGTCGTCAACTACAGGGGGGAATATATCGACTGTCTGTATCAGAGCAGTATCGTCATTTATTTTATAAACAGCAGCATCGTCGCTGGTATCAAAACCTACAAGAAGATTAGGATCATCAAACTTCGGTAATTGACGCAGAACCTGCGCCAGAGCATCAGGCTCAACTTTTGCAGCTCAGCCGCCGTTTTGCGTCAGATCAGTTAACTTTATTTCTGCCATAGTCAACCTCCTTAATGTTATTTTAAAAATTAATTATTTGCGTCAATTATACCTTTTTCAAATACATATTACAAATAGAAAATTGTAATTAAAAAAAGCATCCCATAGACAACCTTAGACTTGACAGTTTTTTGTCAGTAGTATAAATTATAAGTATGGAAGCATTGATAATTACGAATAACCCAAAAGTGAATAAAGAATTGAAAGAACAGGAAAAAATCGAGTTTTATCCCGACGCGGATCAGGAGGAGATCCTTAGAATAGCAAGAGATTATATACATCTTGGCGCCAAGTTGATTATGCACCCTATGATGGGAAGGATAAAGCCTCATGAGACTCCATACAAGTCGGTATTCTTGGAAAGAATTGAAGGCAGTACGGATTTGCAGAGCGTTATCATTATTGAAGACAGCATTAAAGAAACCAAAAAACTCATAGAAAATACTTATAGAAAAAAATATGATGAACAATTATTGCCGGATCTACAGTATATTGATCTTTTATTATTAAAAAGTGGTATAGAAGAGTACAGGAGGTAGGCATGATAACCAAGAAAGAACTTCTGCTGAAAAATGTAGATCATATACTGCTTGTGAATAAAGACTATGAAATAGTATATAATTCCCGTTTTGATCCTGCTATCGGCAATAAATCCGATGTTAAAGAATATAAAAATTTCTTTGAAATGTATCCGTCTCTGGGAAGAAATAACAGTTCCATTGTAAAGACCATGTCTACTGGGACAAGCATTTTCAGGGACGCACAGGAATTTGTGGATATCAATGGTAATGTATATGTGACGCAGAACGTTACCATACCTATATTTCGCGAAGGACAGATAGTCGGTACCGTTGAGCTTACAAAAGATCTCACCACTGTAGGTGACGCGGTAGAAAAAAAAGAATATTTAAATAAATTATCCCGCGAGAGTAATTTTAACCCTAATATGGATAACAACGAGCAGATAAGTTTCGATGACATACTTACCATAGATGAGGAAATGCTTGATGCTATTGAAAGGGCAAAGGTTTTTGCATTAAATCAAAATCCTACGTTGATTTACGGCGAGACGGGAACAGGAAAAGAGCTGTTTGCACAGTCCATAATAAACTATGCGGCCAATCCGAAGCAAAAAATAATAATCCAAAACTGCGCAGCCGTGCCGGAGAATCTTATCGAATCCATATTGTTTGGCACAACAAAGGGCTCATATACAGGCGCTGAGAATAGAAAGGGTCTGTTTGAAGAGGCAGATGGTGGTATATTCTTTTTAGATGAGCTTAATGCTTTGCCATATCATGTTCAAGGCAAATTGCTTCGTGTAGTTCAGGAGGGAACTTTCAGACCTATAGGCGCCAACAAAGAAAAAAAGGTTAATGTTAAGATTGTGGCAGCCATGAATATAGACCCTATGGAAGCGATAGAAAAGAATATACTGAGAAAAGACTTATTTTACAGACTTTCCGGCAATATGATTTATTTGCCTCCGCTGAGAGACAGAAAAAACGATATAGAATACCTCACAGATAACTATATAGATTATTTCAATGAAGTATATGGAAAAAATGTAAAAGGAATATCAGAAGAACTTAGAAACTTTTTCCTTGAGTACAGATGGGAAGGAAATGTACGCGAGCTTAAGCATGTGATAGAAGCAATGGTAAGCATGACAAAAGGAGAAATATTGCAATATAGCGAACTTCCTTTGTATCTTAATGAAAAACATAATGATAAAAATGTGTTGGCAAGGAGAGACGGAACTGACGGAAAAAGACTTAAGGAAAGCAATGACAATATAGTAATAGATCTTGATAAAGATAATTGCGATTTGAGGAGCACAGTAGAAAAAGTAGAGAGAGACCTCATATTGGGAGTCCTAAAACGCACTAAGGGCAACAAGACCAAAGCAGGAGAAATTTTAGGCATACCGAGGCAAACTCTTAAATATAAAATGGGAAGACTAGGCATAGAAGACGTAGAAAAATAATCGAAACGTCTAAATGTTGTCGCAATTTCGACAAAAAACTATCGTATAATGATGATAAATGTTATATTGTGTTTACAATTTAACATATTTCGTTGAAATTCCAACGAAGCATTTTACTCGATATTGCATGGTTTTGGCATGGAAATTGCAATATTAGAGTAATGTCCCACAAAGCATTAATACCACACACAACCACAAAAAATCACACACACAGATCAACAAGAAAGGAAAACTCAAAATGAATTTGGAACTAAGAAAAATCACGATTAAAGACATCCAATTCGGTGATGAGGAAAAAATCGTTGATGGCTGCCTTTATGTAGACCCAAAGAAGCTTGAAGATTTAGTTCTGGACGATAGTAGAGTAAAAAGCGTTTCATTTGACATTGCAAGACCCGGTGAATCTGTAAGAATTGTACCCGTAAAAGATGTTATCGAGCCTAGAGCTAAGCTTGAAGGCGGAGAATGTTTCCCGGGACTGTTCCACGAGGACATGCAGGAAGCCGGAAGCGGCATAACTTATGCATTACAAGGATGCGCTGTTACTACTACAGGGCCTATCGTAGGCTTCCAAGAGGGAGTTATCGACATGTCAGGTCCTATGACAGACTATACACTTTATTCACACATTAATCACCTGGTTATGATCATAGACAAACAAGATCATATCGACCAGCATGAACACGAAGAAGTAGTAAGATTAGCTGGAATTAAAGTTGCTAACTATGTAGGCAAGATAGGTTTCGGCTGCGAAGATTATGTTTCAGAAAATTATGAATGGAAATCTATAGGAGAAAAATACGCTGAGTATCCTGACCTGCCAAAAGTTGTTTATGTATACAACTGCATGTCTCAGGGCCTTCTCCATGACACATATTTCTACGGAAGAGACTCAAAGGTCATGGTTCCTACCATGATCACTCCACTGGAAGTTATGGACGGAGCTTTGATTTCAGGTAACTGTGTATCACCTGGCTCAAAGACTACAACTTATATGCATCAGAACAATGCTGTTATCGATGAACTTTTCAAGGTTCACGGTAAGGAAATCAACTTCATGGGCATAGTCTTAAACCCACTGATGACTACTCTTAAAGAAAAATTCAGAGACAGAATGCTTACTGTAAGACAGGTAAAGATGCTGGGTGCTGACGGAGCTATAATTTCTCAGGAAGGCTTCGGTAACCCGACTACTGACTTGATGATCGTATGCCAAGAGCTGGAGCAGAACGGAATCAAGACAGTAATAATCACCAATGAGGACGCAGGAACTGATGGAATGAGCGAACCGCTTCCAGACAGCGTTCAGGAAGCTAACGCTATCGTTTCAACAGGAAACTCCAACGCTACAGTTATGTTGCCGGCAATGGAAAAGACCATCGGCAACCTGAAGGATGTTGAGAGAGTCTGCGGCGGTAACGTTAACTCTATTCAGGAAGACGGACGTCTGCTGCTTGAGATCCACGGTATTATGGGAAGCCATAATCTGCAGGGTAACACTTATGTAGGCGCTGTGACCATATAACTTTGAAGAAAGGAGAACTGAAATGAAAAGAATTTTGTTTTACACTAACCAATTCTTTGGACAGATCGGTGGTGAGGAATTCGCATACACAGAGCCTTTCGTAGAAGATGGACCACGCGGCAACGCCAATGCTTTTGCTCCTTCTATCAAGGGCGGTGAAATCGTTGCTACGATCGTCTGCGGAGATAACTATTTCGCAGAGAATATGGACGTATGCAAGGAATTTGTAAAAAAGCAGATTGAGGCGTACAAGCCTGACATACTGATTGCAGGTCCTGCTTTCAACGCAGGAAGATTTGGTATCGCATGTTGCGAAGTCTGCAAATTTGCTCAGCAAACTTATGGAATCCCTTCAGTTACAGGTCTGTACTGGGAAAATCCTGGCGTAGAAATGTACAAGGCTGATTGCTATATCATGGAAGTAGGTAAGTCAGCCGCTACTATAAGAAAGGCAATTCCGCTTATCACAGGATTTGTTAATAAGTTGATTTCCGGTGAAAAACTGGGAACTCCAAAGCAGGAACACTATTATCCGAAGGGACAGCGTGTTAACGTATTCCACGAGGAGAGAGGCGCAAAGAGAGCTGTTGACATGTTGGTTAAAAAGCTCAAAGGTGAACCATATGAAACTGAGCTGGAGATCTCCGTATATGAGAAGGTAGATCCGGCACCTCCTATCAAGGATCTGTCAAAGGCAAAGATTGCTCTTTGCACTACCGGCGGTATCGTTCCTATGGGCAACCCGGACCACATGTTCGCTGCTTCCGCTAAATTCTGGAAGAAATACAGCCTTGAGGGCAAAGACGGTCTTAACAAAGGTGAGTTCGAATGCGTACATGCAGGATATGACCCTGTATACGCCAACGAGGATCCTAACCGTGTAGCTCCTTACAGCGCTCTTAAGAGACTGGAAAAGGAAGGTGTTATCGGTTCTGTATATCCTTATTTGCTTACAACAACAGGAAACTCGACTTCTGTTGCAGATGCTACTAAGTTTGGTCAGGAGATGGCTCAGGACCTGCTTGATGCAGGTGTTAACGGCGTTATCCTGACGAGTACCTGAGGTACCTGTACACGTTGCGGTGCAACAATAGTTAAACAAATTGAAAAAGCAGGAATCCCTGCAGCCCACATTTGTACAGTAACTCCTATATCAAAGACTGTAGGAGCTGCCAGAATCTCAGGCGCTCAGGCTATTCCTTATCCTACAGGCGACCCTAATCTGCCTCCGGAAAAGGAAGAAGCAAGACAGACCGAGATCGTTATGAACGCTCTTGAACTTCTAACCAAATAAGTGAGAGGCTTTTCAGCGGGGTTCTGCCAAGGTGTAGAACCCCGTTTTTTGAAAGAACGGAGGCGTTAAAATGACAAATATGGAATTAAAAGAAAAACTGATAGAAGAAGCTGTGAGTTTCGTCGCTTCATATGGAAAGCGGGAGGACTGCCGCGACCTGTGGCGCGCGCCGATAGTAGGTATTGCTGCTGCGGATGATCCGGCTTTTGTGCAGCTGAAGGAAGAAGTGATCCTCGGTCATTTAATGCCGAGCGAGCTTCTGGAGAGCGCGCAGTCGGTAGTAGCCATATTTGTGCCTTATACGAAAAAGGTGATCGATTCAAACACGGGCGGAGAATTTTCTTCGCTGTTATGGGACGACGCCTATAACAGAACCAACGAAATGTTGGCTGCTCTCAATGAGCACCTGAGCGCCTTTCTGCGCAGCCGGGGCTACGAATCAACCAATTCTTTGCCGACGGGCGGCATAGTCGAAAGAGCTATTTCCAGTAACTGGTCACATCGCCATATTGGCGTGATCGCTGGCGTGGGCACTTTCGGCATTAATAATATGATCATCACTAAGCGCGGTTGTGCAGGCAGAATGATCACCTTCGTCACCGAAGCTATATTGCCAGCGGACAATCCATTGGAAGAGCAATGCCTGTACAAGGCAAAAGGCATTTGCAGGGAGTGCGTAGATGCCTGTCCAATGAAGGCAATAAAATTTAACGGAAAAAATTATGAAGTTGACAAGACAAAATGTGTCTACATGTGTTATGATAAGAAGAAAGAGCTTGCGCCAGACATGGAGGGCGGTGAAAACTGTGGCAAATGCTCATGCGGTGTGTCCTGCTCCTATCATGACATATAGAAAATTTGCATAGAAAAAGCTCGCATCAGCGCCGTTTGTGCGCTGCTCATGGGGGTAGATGGGTGCTGGTGTGCCCTCTGGTCTTCAAAACCAGCGCGAGGGGTTAGTAGCCTCTTGGGTGGGTTCGATTCCCACATACTCCCGCCAAAACCAACTGCTAGCTGTGATAAAAGTCAGCAGTTCCAAAAACAGAATAGGGGGAAAAACATGAACAGTAAATTGCTTAGAAAGCTGCCCAAAGTCGATGAACTTCTGATGGATGAGAGAGTGGCAGAGGCATCTTGCAACCTTCTCAGGGAACAGGTAGTGGATGTGATAAGGACTGTCATAGAAACTGTCAGGAGAGAGATCATCAATTCAGATGAAGAACTTGATGAAAACTGTGTTTCATATGATTTGGTGGCAGACAAAGTAATAGAAGCTGTACGTCATTCCCATGTGAAAAGTCTGCGCCGGGTCATCAATGGAACCGGCGTAGTTTTGCATACGAACCTGGGGAGGGCCAAATTGTCCAAGTCCGCTATGGATGCGGTGGCAGAGGTAGCTGACAAGTATTCTACCCTTGAATATGATCCGGTTAAAGGTGGCAGAGGCTCAAGACATGTGCACGTGGAAAAGATCATAGAAAAGATAACGGGTGCGGAGGCTGCCATGGTAGTTAATAACAATGCTGCGGCAACCATGATATGCCTAGCTGCCATGGGACGAGGAAAAGAAATGGTAATTTCCAGAGGCGAACTGGTTGAAATAGGTGGTTCTTTCAGAATTCCGGAGATAATGGAAGAAAGCGGTGCTCATCTTGCTGAGGTGGGAACTACCAACAAGGCCAAGCTTTCCGACTATCGAGGCAGGATAAACGAAAATACCGGAGCCATCATGAAGGTCCATACCAGCAACTATAAGATAATCGGATTTACTGAAGAAGTGCCGTTAAAAGAACTGGTAAAGCTGGGAAGAGAAGAAAATTTACCTGTAATATACGATATGGGCAGCGGTTTAATGATAAATTTGAGAGACTATGGTATTGAAGAACCCACAGTCAGGGAAGCCATGGCTGACGGAGCGGATATAATTTTGTTCAGCGGCGACAAACTGCTGGGCGGACCTCAAGGCGGCGTTATAATAGGGAAAAAGAAATACATCGACATGATGAAATCACATCCTCTTGCAAGAATATTAAGAGTAGATAAAATGACTCTTTCAGCTATGGAAGCGACTTTTAAGGAATATTACGACGATGAAAACGCCAAAGAAAAAATCCCTGTTCTTTCCATGCTGACGAGGAGTGAAGAAAAGCTCAAGACCGACGCAGAAAAACTTCTCGAAATGATAAAAAAGGAAGCCCCTGCTTTGGATGCCAAAGTAGAAGCTACGGAGGATGTGGTGGGAGGCGGTTCAGCGCCTGCTACAGTCTTAAAAGGATACAGCGTATCAGTGCAATGGAATGAGGCTTCGTCTCAGGAAATTGAAAGAAGACTCAGGATGGATGCTCTGCCTATAATAGTAAGAATAAACCATGATAAAGTACTTTTTGATGTTAGAACCATAGCAGAGGATGAATACCGGATTATTGCTGACAGACTTAAGAGGATAACGGAAAAGTAACTATGAAAAATGTAATAGTAGGTACGGCAGGCCATGTGGACCATGGCAAAACATGTCTGATAAAAGCGTTAACAGGCATGGACACGGACAGGCTTAAAGAAGAAAAAAAACGCGGTATAACCATAGAAAACGGTTTTGCCGATATGATATACGGCGACTATAATATAAGCATTATCGATGTGCCGGGTCATGAAAAATTTATCAAGAATATGCTGGCCGGCATCGGTGGCATCGACCTTGTACTCCTGGTCATAGGCCTTGATGAGGGCGTAATGCCTCAGACGGTTGAACATTTTCAGATACTCAAGATGCTCAACATCAAAAAAGGCATACTTGTATTTACCAAAAGAGATTTGGTCGATGATGAAGAATGGATAGAACTGGTCAAAGAGGATGCCAAGCTTCTGGTGGAGGGTACTTTTATGGAAAATGCACCTTCTATAGAAGTTTCAGCCTATGATAATTATAATATCGAAGAACTTAAACAGCTTATAGTAGATAATATAGATGACCGATTGCTTAAAAGCGACGCGAAAGAACTGTTCAGATTGCCTGTCGACAGAGTTTTTACCATAGATGGATTCGGCACGGTTATCACAGGAACTTTAATAGAAGGAACCATACATCAAGGCGATGAAATTGCAGTTTACCCTGAAGATAAGGCCACTAAAGTAAGAAATCTGCAAGTCCACAATCAGTCTGTAGACACGGCGTTTGCAGGACAGAGAACAGCTGTTAATTTAGCAGGGCTCAAGAAGGAAGATATAGAAAGAGGCAGCGTTTTGGCGGCGAAAGGTTCTCTGGAGCCGACTATGATGGTAGATGTCAAGCTGGAGATGTTCGACGATACAGAAAGAGTCGTAGCCAACGGCAGCAGAGTGCATTTCTACTGCGGATCATCCCAGGCTCTCGGAAAAGTAGTGCTTATGGATAGGGATATGGCGGCCAAAGGCGATAACTGTTTCGCCCAGCTTAGACTGGAAGAACCTGTAGCCATTAAAAAGGATGACAGATTTATAATAAGGTTTTATTCGCCTTTGGAAACCATAGGAGGCGGAAAAGTGCTGGAAGTCTCCCCGGAAAAACATAAGAGGTTTGACGATAAGACCATAGCCGCTATGGAAATTAAAGACAGAGGAAGCGATAAAGACGTAGCTGAACTCGTTATAAAAGAAAAAAGCAAATTCTTCTTTACGAAAGGTTACTTTGCGGCCAAATTGAGAATGAGTCCTGAAGAACTGGAAAAAATAAGCAGCATTCTCATAGATGAAAATAAAGTAAAGACGGTGAAAAAAGAATATCTTATTCATCGAGACTATATTAAAAAAATATGGGAATACAGCAAAGGAATCCTTGAAGAATATCATAGCCAAAACAGCCTTTCTGAAGGCATGAACAAAGAAGAATTCAAATCCAAGATAACAAAGAAATTTCAAATACCTGACGCCAAGCTTTCTGAGGAGATAATGGCTTTGATGGAGGAGGAAAAGCTGGTAAAGATTGGACCTAAGAGCATTTCCCTGGCTGACTTTGCCATAAGCTATTCTCCTGAAATGGAGGCTATGAGGCAAAGAATATTGAAGCTTTACGCAGATAGAAAATATGAAATGCCTACTATAGATGAAGTCCTTCAGACAGAAAACGACCAAAATAATGCAAAGCATATCATAGATGCACTTGTAAGCGGCGGTCAATTAGTAAGACTGAATTACCAGTACTGTATAGGAAGAGAAGACTTTGACCGGGCCCTTTCAGGACTAAAGGAAAAGATAAAAAACGACGGAAGGATCACGCTGGCTGAATTCAGAGATATGATAGGAACTTCCAGAAAATATGCAGTGGAGATCTTGGAATATCTGGATAACAACAAGATTACTCAAAAAGTAGATGACGCAAGAGTTCTGATATAGGAGACGTTATGGAATTTAAACAAATAGAGGCTTTCGTAAACGTAATAAAATATAAAAGCTTTTCCAAGGCGGCGGATGCGTCTTTTCTTACTCAGCCTACCATAAGCACCCACATAAGCACGCTGGAAAAAGAACTGGGAGTGACTCTGATCGATAGGCTCGGAAAGGAATCAAGACCTACAAAGGAAGGCAGAGCGTTTTATAAATATGCCATCAGCCTAATAAATACCAGAGAAAAGGCCATTATGGAGGTTGGAAGAAGAGGCTCTGAATTTTCAGGCATTATAGATTTGAGAGCTTCCAGTATACCGGGAGAATATATAGTGCCGGAGCTCATGACAGGATTTCGCAAGGTCTTTCCGCAAGTGAGATTCTATATGGAGCAATCCGACAGTGAGACCGTATGGGATTC
The DNA here is from genome assembly GCA_900540145.1 of uncultured Eubacteriales bacterium. GTDB lineage: Bacteria > Bacillota > Clostridia > Peptostreptococcales > Anaerovoracaceae > Fimisoma. The sequence continues at coordinate 3,734 of UQEW01000033.1, read as the reverse complement.
TATAATGGAAAACGACGGAGAGCTGGGATTCACAGGCGGATATAAAAATAACGGTCTAAGATATGATTTGCTTTTTAAGGACCCTATGATGCTCATAACACCTAAAAATGAAAAGTTTTTAAAGCTGCGTGAGGAATCTCAATACATAAGCAAGGAAGATTTCTTGGAAGAGAGCTTTGTGTGGCGTGAAGAGGGCTCAGCTACCAGAAGCACTTTTGAAGACCTGGTTTACACCGGAAAAGGCAAAAGACCGGGGATAATCGCTACTGTCAATAGTCTGGAGTCCATTAAAAGATGCGTAGCCGGAGGTCTGGGCGTTTCCGTACTTTCGCAAATAGCTGTTAAAAAGGATATCAACGCCAATTATTTGGCTTTTAAATTGGCGGATTTAAACATCGAAAGAGAGTTTTATATGGTGACTAATAAAAACATTACTCTTTCGCCTACTGCCACTAAATTCAGAGAATTTGTTTTGAATCAGTTCAACGGGTGAAAAAGTTAAAAAACAGCACGCCGGAGACTTCAAACAGAAGGAGGCTTTATGCTTAACATAGGAAGCTTGGTGGTAAACAGCCTGGATTACATATTTATAGTAGATAAAGATTGCAGGATAATTTATAACACACGATACGACGAAAAACTTAACGATGGAGAAGATAAGAGATATCCTTCAGGATATTTTAACAAAAATTATCTGGAAATTTACCCGAGCCTTAACAGAGAAAACAGCAGTGTTATAAAATGCATAGAAACAGGCGAAATAATAATCAATAAGAGGCAAGAATATTATGATTACCTCAATAACAGATACGTTACCAACAACGTGACCTTTCCATTGATGAAAAAAGGTAAGTTGATAGCCGTAGTTGAACTTGCCATGGATGTAGATGAAAATGACGGCGGCGCCAACGATGCTAACAGAAAATTTGACGAGTTCGTTTTACGGCTAAAAAAAGATGCCGGAATGATAACCTTCGATACTATACTGACGGCAAATAAGCAAATGAAGGAAAACATTGAGAAGGCAAAAATTTTGGCTACATTGCCCAACCCTACTTTGATATATGGAGAAACAGGAACAGGCAAGGAAATGTTTGCGCAGTCTATGATAACGTATTGCAAAGTGCCTAGGGATAAGGTAGTGATACAGAATTGCGCTGCAGTGCCGGAAAATCTCATGGAGGCCATATTGTTCGGTACGGTCAGAGGAGCGTATACGGGGGCAGAAAACAGGAAAGGTCTTTTCGAGCAAGCAGACGGAGGGATCTTATTTTTAGATGAACTTAATTCTATTCCATATAATGTACAGCCAAAGCTGCTCAGAGTATTACAAGACGGCAGCTTTAGACCCCTTGGAAGCAATAGGGACAAACATGTGAATGTAAAAGTCATAGGTGCAATGAATATCGAACCATTAGAAGCGATAGACGAGGGTATAATCAGGAAAGACCTGTTTTACAGATTTTCCGGAGGATTAATAACCTTACCTCCGCTGAGAGAGCGTAAAGAAGATATAATACTTTTTATAAAATATTATGTAGACTATTATAAAAGAGCTTACAGCAAAGAAGTGACCGGCGTAGATGAGGAAGTCAGGCAGATGTTTATGAACTACTCATGGGATGGCAACGTCAGAGAACTTTCCAATACCATAGAGTCAATGATAACATCTCTAAAAGACGGAACTGTTCTTACAAGGGAACAGATACCTAAATACATGCTGGAAAAGATGGAAAGAGAAAGAGACGAGAGATTAGGAGTTTTCAGCCAAGAGGAAAGTGAGACAGCTAAACTCTTAGCTCATAACAGTGATAGCGGAAGAATAGCATACCATGAGATTATGGAAGCAGTAGAGCGAAAAATGGTGGAGAACGCTTTGGAAATGGCTCATGGGAACAAGACAAAGGCCGGAGAAATCCTTGGGCTGCCGAGAAAAACTCTTGTTTACAGGATGGAAAAGCTGGGGCTGAGATGATATTAATATCGGCTAAAAATAGCCGAAAAGTAATAAAACTTGGCGGCGAATTTTAGCCAAAAGTTCCTCTGCGTTTCAAAGAAAATGGCAAGGCGACAAATAAGGTGTTGATATAAAGCAGTTTGCGTACATATCATAAAAATGGCACGCTTATTGCTATATATAAATAGTAAATGCTGTTAAAGCAGAACACAGATTAAGGATGTCTAGAAAAGGAGAATGCACGAAATGAAAATTGGTGTAATGAAAGAAATCAAACCTAGCGAATACAGAGTTGCAGCAGTTCCTTCAGCAGTTGCTGAGTTGGTTAGAAGAGGCCATGAAGTATTCGTAGAACATGACGCAGGTAAGGGAAGCGGTTTTTCCGATGACGACTACAGAGAAGCAGGCGCAACAGTTGAAGCCGATGCTGCTAAAATTTGGAATTCTGTAGATATGGTCTACAAAGTAAAAGAAATTTTCCCTGAAGAATATCAGTATCTGAGAAAGGATATGATCGTATTTACTTACATTCATTCCAATGCTCATTTAGATCAAACAGAAGCTTTACTTAAGAGCGGATGCACTAGTATCGCTTACGAAGACATCTCCGATGACAGAGGTCAGTGGCCGCTGCTCAGCCCGATGAGCGAACTGGCAGGTAAGGGCGGATTTTTAGCTGCTCTGCATTTCCAGCAGACCATCAACGGCGGACCAGGCAGACTGCTTGCTAACGTTTGCGGTGCTCCGGCTCCTGTAGTTACCATCATTGGATGCGGACATTCCGGAATGGGCGCTGCTGAATTAGCTTCAGCCTTCGGATGCCATGTAAACATCCTCGACATCAATTACAATGCAATGCTGGCTGCGAAAGAGATCCTGCCTAAGAACGTATCATTTATGTTCTCCAACAGGACAAACCTGTTGAACTGCCTGAAAGAAACAGATGTACTGATCAACTGTATCCTTTGGCCTAAGACAAGAAAGGATCATTTGGTATACAGAGAAGATCTGAAGCTTATGAAACAGGGTTCAATGATCGTTGACGTAGCTTGCGATGATGAGGGTGCTCTTGAGACTTGCAGAAGCACAAGCCACACCGATCCTGTTTACTATGAAGAAGGAATTATGCATTATTGCGTAGACAATATTCCTTCAGCATTTGCTCAGACAGCTTCAACTACTCTGTCCAATGCTACCCTGCCATTTGCTATGGCAATTGCTAACAAGGGTGTTGAAAAAGCTCTCAAAGATGACAAGCATCTGAGAAGAGGTCTGACTACATACGATGGAAAGCTTACTTTACTTGAAACTGCAGAAAAGTATGATATCCCGTTTGTATCACCTGATGACTTAGTAAAGGAATTCTAGTATTTGCAATAAAATGGGACTGTCGCATTAACGAAAAATTATCGTTAATGCGGCGGTATCGCTCAGACCGTAGATAAACCCCGGATAGATTGTATGAATGTCCGGGGTTTTATTTTACTTTTTCTTTTTGTGCGTTGCAACGGAAGACTTATTTGTACTCTCTTTTGCTGCCTGTGTTTTTTTCATGTGTCACGTAAAAGGCTTTTGATATCGTACATTGGACGGTGGGAGATAATTCTATCCCGGTAACCGGGTCTATGTTTCCGAGGTTTGCTTTTGCTCCCGAGTAACCAGGTATCAGCTAACATTTTCGGAGTTTGAAGGGGGGATTTTGACGTGAGAAGAAGCTGGTGGTCCGGCGCTGATAAAATTTGTTTATTTTTGAAATTTTGTCAGCGAATTTCCATAA
>UQEW01000032.1 GCA_900540145.1 uncultured Eubacteriales bacterium | reverse complement strand
GTTTAGTGTAATGACAAATGCTGAAATTAATGCTTACATTGCTGTTTGTGAGGAAATGAACATATCTAAGGCTGCCGGAAAGCTTTTTATAAGCCAGTCATCTTTGAGCACCAGGCTTAAGACTCTTGAAAATGAGCTAGGATATCAACTGTTTATGAGAGGAAAGGGGCAAAAACAAATAACGCTTACTCCCGAAGGAGAAGAATTTTATAAACTGGCCTTAAGCTATCAGGATATAGTCAGAAAAATGTTTAATATAGGCGGACATAAGAGGGTGTTGAGGGTCTCTTCTGTAGAAAGCGTGGGGACTTTCATAATGACTTTGGTTTATGAAAGATTTATGGCAAGACGCCCTGATGTAGTTTTGGAAATCGAGAATATGGATACTAAGGAAGCTTATGAGAATGTTCAGAGCGGATTTATTGATTTAGCCCTTTATTCTAATATAAAAAATTTCACTAAACTTAAATATGTACCTATGTTTTCTGAAAAACTGGTATTCATATGTGAGACAGACAATGAGATGGGCGATTTAATTCAATTGAAAAGGCTTGATGTAAAAAATGAAGTTTATATCCCATGGTCTGATACTTTTGAGGACTGGCACGGCGCTTTTTTCGGGAACAATCAGGACCCTTATATAAAAATAGAGCTGATAAGCCAGTTGGAACATTTCGTAATGAAAAAGGGGACTTGGGCTATAGTCCCCTCAACAGTGGCCAACGGATTGATAAAAAGCGGAAAAGTAGTAAAAAAACAGACAGCAGAAGAACTTCCTCAGAGAATGGTATTTTATTCGTACATATCAGAAAAACATAATAAAGAATTGACCCATGATTTTTTAGAATGTACCAAAGAAGTCCTGATCGAACTTAATGATGAAAATATAGAGGTTTTACTCTAAAACGAAATTCATATATACAGGATTATGATCCGAACAAGCAAACTGCATATCGACCGCATCGCTTCTTATGCATTTGATATTGTCTGAGATTATAAATTCGTCTACAGTAAGCTGAAAATTAGTTTCCGGATCCCACGGCCTGTCGGCATTACGGCAACTTGGTACAGGATTGTTTTCGTCAAAAGGAGCTATGACGGTGATGCCTTCAGGGACATCGTCATAAGGGAAGGCTTTTGCCCAGCTGTAATCTTCACCTGACACGCCGAAAATGTCGGAAGAATTCCCCAAAAGGTCCTTGTTGAAATCGCCTCCGCATACCACATAGTTGCCCTTTTCATATTCCTCGATTATGTCGTCGTAAAGCATAGTCAGCTGCTGATTGCCTATGGAAGGGTCGGTGGTGTAAGCAGAAAGATGAAAGTTTATCAAAACCAACTCTTTCCCGTTGTCAGTGGGAATACGGCTAATGGAATAGCATCTGTCTAAATCCAGCAGCTTGGCAAAATCCTCTTGAATAGGCAGACTTCTTCTCAGCGATGAAGAAATGGCGTAATCGGAAAGGGTTACTATGCCGGACTTGGATTTTCCATGAGGCGACAGAATAGGATAAAACAAATAAGGCGAATCGTAATTTTGCGCGAACACCTTGTCCATTTCATCAAAAGGCTCCGTCATCATGTCGTATTGGTTTAAATGATACGAACGGTCCGAATCTATATCCACTTCTTGCAGAAGATAAAAATCAGAATCGAAAGAAGCCAAGTCAGAGGCCATCTGCTTGACCGTATCTGACACTATCTCTTCAGAGAATCCTCTGGAATATTCCCCTCCGTCCATAAAAAAAGAAAACCGGTCTGTATAAGCGCCGAAGCCGATATTCCATGAGGTGACTGTCAGCTCTTCTCCTACGGGAACTTGGCCCAAATCGGCGGAAGAAGCCTCGGGAGTGAGTTCCATATTGTCCTCAAGTCTGTAATAATCTATAAATACATAGGCTGCATAGGCTAATACTATGACTATAACCACCGCTATGGCGATAGCAAAAATCTTTACAACTTTTCTCATGATTTTTCATAACCTTTCTTTCTTGTACGATAAGAATTTTAACCCAGAAGAACCATTTTGTAAATCCTTATATGAATCCTTATGTGAAGCAAACGTCACTTTGCAAAAGCACCGGGCTGTGATAAAATATCAAAAAGGAGAGAATTATGGCATTTACACATTTACATGTTCATACTGAATACAGCTTGCTGGACGGAGCGTCAAGGATAGAGGACCTGGTATCTCACGCCAAAGAACTGGGCATGAGCAGCCTGGCAATTACGGACCATGGCGCTATGTTCGGCGTGATAGATTTTTATAAAGAATGCAAAAAACAAGGTATTAAGCCTATCATCGGATGTGAGGTATATACTGCTGCAAGAAAATTGACCGACAAAGAAGCCGACAAGGACAAGTATCAGGGACACCTGGTCCTTTTAGCCAAAGATGAAAAGGGCTACAAGAACTTGATAAAGCTGGTTTCCATAGGATACATAAAAGGTTACTATTATAAACCTCGTATAGACAAGGAAGCGCTCAGACAACACAGCGAGGGAATCATCGCTCTTTCTGCCTGCCTCGCCGGGAACGTGCAGCATGCGTTGCTCATGGGAGATTATGAGGCGGCGAAAAAAGAGGCGTCGGAACTTCTTGAAATCTTCGGCGACGGGAATTTTTATCTGGAAATTCAGGACCAGGGCTTGGAAGAAGAGGCCAGAATCAAGCCGTATATGCTAAAGCTGAGCAGTGAGCTTAACGTGCCGCTGGTAGCCACCAATGACGTGCATTATGTACGGCAGGAAGATGCGGCTGCTCACGATGTCCTTTTGGCCATTCAGACAGCCACCAGCATCAATGATGAAAACAGGATGAGATTCCCTAATGATGAGTTTTATCTGAAGAGCGAAGAAGAGATGAGGAAAATTTTCGCTTCCGTACCTGAAGCCATAGATAATACCCAGCTGGTAGCAGATGCCTGCAATGTGGAGTTTCAATTTGGCCAGTACCATCTGCCGGAATTTAAAGCGCCGGACGGCAAGTCCAATGAAGAATATTTGAGAGAACTGTGCTACCGGGGACTTGAAGTTAGATATGGAAAAGATCACGACCCGTCTCTGGAAGAAAGGCTGGAATATGAAATAAACACCATATCATCTATGGGATACGTGGAATATTTTCTCATAGTGTGGGACTTCATCAACTATGCTAAAGAAAACGGCATAATGGTGGGACCCGGCAGAGGTTCAGCCGCCGGTTCCATAGTAGCATACTGCCTTAAGATAACTGATATAGACCCTATAAGATATAACCTCATCTTCGAAAGATTTTTGAATCCGGAAAGAGTAAGCATGCCGGATATAGATATAGACTTCTGCTATGAGAGGCGGCAGGAGGTAATAGACTATGTTACGAGAAAATACGGAGAAGACAGGGTATGTCAGATCATAACCTTCGGAACTATGAAAGCTAAGCAGGCGGTCAGAGATGTGGGCAGGGCTCTCGATGTCAGCTACGCTGAGACCGACGCCATCGCCAAGGCTATTCCCTTTGATCTGCATATGACCATTTCAAAAGCGTTGGAAACCAACCCCGAACTGGCCAAGATGTACGAGGAAAACCCTAAGGCTAAACAGGTGCTGGACATGGCAAGAGCTCTGGAGGGGATGCCTCGCCACGCTTCCACCCATGCGGCAGGAGTGGTAATTTCCAAAGAACCTATAGATGAATACGTACCGCTATACCTTTCTGATAAAGGACCGGCTACTCAATTTACCATGACCACCATAGAGGAACTGGGCCTTTTGAAGATGGACTTTTTAGGTCTGCGCAACCTTACCGTCATAAGGGACGCTTTGGAGCTGATAGAAGAAAAACATGGAGTTACTATCGACTTTTCAAAGATGGGTTATGACGACCCAGGTGTTTATGAAATGATAGCGCAGGGCAACACTCAAGGCGTTTTTCAGTTGGAAAGCCAGGGGATGACCCAGTTCATGAAAAACCTTAAGCCGACCTGCTTTGAAGATATAGTAGCGGGCATATCCTTATATAGACCGGGTCCTATGGACTCTATACCAAAGTACATAGAGAACAAAAAGAACCCGGGCAACATCAAGTATGTACACCCATCGCTGGCGCCTATTCTCGACGTTACTTACGGCTGCCTTGTTTATCAAGAACAAGTCATGCAGATAGTAAGGGATTTGGGCGGATATAGTTACGGACGTTCCGACCTGGTTCGCCGCGCCATGTCCAAGAAGAAGATGAGCGTCATGCTGGAGGAAAAGGAATATTTTATCCACGGCAAGACGGATGAAGAGGGCAATGTGGAGATAAGAGGCTGCGTCAGAAACGGCATTCCGGAAGACGCTGCCGAAGAAATATTTAACGATATGGTCAGCTTTGCTCAATACGCTTTTAACAAAAGCCATGCCGCCGCATACGCCGTGGTCGCCTATGAAACGGGATATCTAAAGCTTCATTATCCTGTGGAGTTCATGGCAGCGCTGATGACAAGCGTAATGGGAGACGCTAACCAAATTCCTAAATACATCAGAAACTGCAATGAAATGGGTATAGAAGTTTTGCCTCCGTGCGTCAACAAGAGCATGAAGAAGTTCAGCGTAGAAGACGGCAAAATACGCTTTGGACTCATGGGAGTCAAGAACGTAGGCGAAAATGCCATAGACGCCATCATAAAGGCAAGGGAAGAAAAAGGCATGCCTCGAGATATTTTTACTTTTATCGAGCAGCTGGATATAAGCCAAATAAATAAAAAAGCTGTAGAAAGTTTGATAAAAGCAGGGGCTTGCAGCTGTCTTTCCGAAAATAAAGCGGCGCTGCTCAGCGTATACGAGGGTTTGGTGGAGTCGGCACAAAACACCAGCAAGAAGAATCTGGCAGGTCAGCTGTCTTTGTTCGATATAGGCATAGGAGAAGAAGCAGCAGAAGCTATTTCTGAGAGACTTCCTGACGTGGCGCCTTTCTCTAAAGACATTTCACTTGCCATGGAAAAGGAAATGCTGGGAGTGTACATCACAGACCATCCGCTCAAAAATTATGAGAATAAAATGAAAGAAGTGACCACCATAACTTCGGAAGAGCTGAATCATGCCGGTGAAGAGGCCGAGATGGGATCAGGCAGCAGAATAAGAGACGGCATGAAGGCTGTAATGGCAGGAATGGTAACTTCCAAAAGGACGCTCATTACTAAAAATAACAAGATGATGGCATTTTTAGCGCTGGAGGACCTTTACGGAGTATCAGAAGTAATAGTGTTCCCTAATGTGTATGAGAAAGCGGCACAGTATTTGGGAAGCGACTCGGTAATCGCAGTGAGAGGTACTGTAAACTTCAAAGAAGATGAAGCTCCGAAGCTTCTGGCTGACAGCATAGAGCCCATCGAGTCGGCGTCCGTACAGCCTCGTTCTTCTACGGAATTGACTTCCGACGCTTCGTTATCCGGCAGGATTACGGACCGTTCAGAGACTCCGGCACCGGGCAGTCTCATAAAACTGAGAATATCAAAGAATGCAGATGTTAATATAACTTTGGAACAGATAAAAACAGCTCTTCAAAGGCATCATGGAAATGTTCAGGTACTCATATATCTGCCTGATGGCAGGACTTTGCGTACTGACAGCGATCTTTGGGGAGAATTGAGCGATTCCTTGAGAATACAGCTGATGGCCATCCTCGGCAATGAAAATGTTAAGATGGCATAGGCAAGCAGGCGGGAGGAAAGATATGAATAAAATAGGAGTGTTGACCAGCGGAGGAGATTCGCCGGGCATGAATGCCGCTATCAGGTCGGTAGTCAGATGCGGTATTGATGCCGGTCTGGAAGTTTGGGGAATAGAAAGGGGCTATGAAGGCTTACTGGACGGAGAAATCAAGCAGATGGACAGAAGCTCCGTAGGAGACATACTTCACAGGGGCGGCACCGTGCTAAAGACTGCCAGAAGCGAAAGATTTATGGAGCCTAGATGGATTGACAGAGCGGTGGAAATGCTAAACACCTTTGGAATCGAAGGCGTGGTGATTATCGGCGGCGATGGCTCCCTTAGGGGAGGCCTTGAGCTGGACAAAAGAGGAATCAAAGTCATGGGGCTGCCGGGAACCATAGACAATGACCTTAATTATACGGACTTTACTATAGGTTTTGATACGGCGGTCACTACCGTATTGGATGCGATAAGCAAGATAAGGGACACATCTTCATCCCATGATAGAAATACCGTCATAGAAGTCATGGGCAGGCATTGCGGAGACATTGCTCTTTATTCAGCCCTTGCCGGAGGTGCGGAATGTGCATTGATTCCTGAAGAGGAAGAAGATATAAATAAGGTGTGCCGAAAGATAATAGAAGGCAGCAACAGAGGCAAACTGCACAGCATAATCATAAAAGCCGAGGGGACGCCCACTTCAGCCGGTCAATTGACTAAGATGATAGAAGAAAAGACAGGAAAAGAGACCAGACTGGTAGTGCTGTCTTATCTGCAGAGAGGCGGCAGCCCGACGTTTAATGATAGAATGCTGGCCACGTTATGCGGAGCTAAGGCAGTGCAGTTGCTTGCTGAAGAATCAACAAGCAAAGCCATAGGAATAGCCGATGGGCATATAATGGCATATGATTTGAAAGAAGCGTTGGAGATGCCGAGAAACTTTAACGAACAACTTTACAATCTAATTGATGTGCTTAGCAAATAGAGGAAAGCCGATATAGGCGGTAAGACAACAGAAACAAGAGAACGACAGGCACACCGGCAACACCGGCCGACACAGGAACGTACCGGATAAAAATATCGGGGTCAGATGAGAGACATATGGAAAGAACAATAGTTATATATAAAAGCAAAAATGGGTCAACTGAAAAATACGCCAAATGGATTGCGGAAACTTTAGATTGCCAGGCAATTCAGGCTGATGACTTCTCTAAAAAGGATTTTGAAAAATATGATAATATAATATACGGCGGTTGGGTACACGCCGGAGGAATAATGGGCTTTGATCTGATAAAGAAGAACATGAGAAAGCTCAGAGACAAAAAAATCGTGATATTCGCAGTGGGCATCAACATCATGAATCAGGAATCCAGAATGCAGCTTCGACAAATTAACTTTGACAAGAAGAAAGTCAAAGGCTTGACCTGCTATTATTGTCCCGGAGCCTTTGACCCGGCTACTCTTAAGGGACTGGACAAAGGCATAATAAAGATGATGATGAAGATGCTGGAGGACAAAAGTGAGGCCGAAACTACAGAGGATGATGTCAAGCTGCTGGACGCTGTTAAAAATGGCACGGACATGGTTGATAGAAAATATATTCAGCCTATAGTGAAGGAGTTTAAAAGTATCTGAGGCGCTGCTTGCGCAATGGGTTGCTGACAAAAAATAAGAAATTTTGTCAGCATACAGACCAGCATCATTTCGTATAAAAATTTTTGACTAATATCTACTTGCAGTATACGACTTTACCGCCTACAACGGTTAACTCAGGGCGTATTGAAGGGATTTGCCGGCTTCTCCATCTAAAACCCAGATGAGCTCTGTGGCATTGTCATGCATATGATAATTTTCGGAATCGTGGCCTTCCATTATTAATACGGGACCATTTCTGAAGCTTATATTATCGTTCATGTTATCCTCCTGATTTTCTACTTGATTTATTTTGCTTTTTTATTGCGTCCACCTTCGGAAACAGTGGATTTGTTAGAACTGCTGCCTGGGTCTTTTAATTCTATTCCCAAATCGTTGGACATTACGGAAGCAAATCCTATGGTATGAACACCGTATTTTTTTCTCACTTCATCCAGAGCCAGCTCCATCTTTTCCGCTTTGTCTCGAGCTTCTATATCTGTTCCGAACAGAGAAAGCTGCTCTTGAAAGACTTGGTCAGTCAAATTTATTCCTGTTATGGTAAGCATTCTTATAGGAGCCTCCTTACGCCATGATGATTTTATTATTTCTGTAGCTGCAGATGCGATTTCATCTGAAAGCCAGGTTGGAGATTCAAGTTGTTTCTGCCTTGATATGACTTTGAAGTATGGGTCTTTGATATCTACTTTTATGCCGCATGCTTTGAGACCATATTGACGTAATCTGCCGGCTACAGTATCAGAAAGCCCCTTGACGGCTATAGCTATGTCGCTTTCGGTAATAAGGTTTCTCCTGAATGTTATGCCGTTGCCTACGGATTTTATAGGCTCTTGCTGACCATATAATGAGACAGGGTCATCGTCAATGCCGTTGGCATGCTCCCACATGAGGGAACCCTGCTTGCCGAAAAGAGATATGAGCAATTCTTTTTTACTGGCTGCAATGTTGCCTATGGTGAGTATGCCGGCTTGGCGTAGCTTTTCACTGGTGGCTTTGCCCACACCGAATAGCTCTCCGGCAGGAAGAGGCCACAATAGATCTTTATAGTTTGATCTGGTAATCTCTGTAGTTGCATCAGGTTTTTTGTATTCGCTGCCCATTTTAGCAAAAGTCTTATTAAAGGAAACGCCTGCAGACAATGTCATGCCCAGTTCAGCTTTGACAGTCTCCCTTATGGTATCGGCTATTTGCTTGCCATTGCCGAACAATTTCTGGCTGGCTGTAACGTCGAGCCATGATTCATCTATGCTGAAAGGCTCAACCATATCGGTAAAACGTTGATATATGGCGTTGATGAGACCGCAGTAATATCGGTACTTGGCCATGTGAGGACGTACCAGCTGAAGCTGAGGGCACTTCTTTTTCGCCTGCCATATGGTTTCGGCAGTTACGACGCCGTATTCTTTAGCCAATTGGTTTTTGGCCAATATGATGCCGTGACGGTTGTCGGGGTCGCCGCTTACCGCCATGGGTTTATCTTTTAGTTCCGGATGTTCCAGGAGCTCAACAGACGCATAAAAGCCGTTCATGTCGCAATGCAGTATTACTCTGTCTTTGGAAGCAGTCATACTAAAGCCTCTCCTAACTGAAATCTAAGTGAATTCAAAAAACCTTTCGAGGATATTTCATATATGGTTTTTAGGATATCTTGCTCAGAAATGGATTTGCCTTGCCGGCACCAGTAATTTACTACTCCCAAAACTGCGGAAATTTGATATTCTAACAGAATTTCCATAGCTTGCATGTCTATATCTTCTGAGCTGAATTCTTTTTTTAACAAAGATAAAAATTCCTTTTTCACTTTTTCTCCTAAAATATAGTAATCGTGCCTTTTGAACAAAAGCTCAATGTGCTCATGTTGCCGCACAAAACCATTGAGAAAAATCGTTTCTATCATGTTGCCCGAGAGAATATCGCGAAAATTGTTTTCCGATAAAACCTCGTCTCTGACAGTAAGAAATATATCGCCGCTTGCCTGCTCCAGCAGATCATAGATGTCCTTAAAATGGTTATAAAAAGTTGTCCTGTTGTATCCTGCAAGTTGACAAAGACTGCCGACAGATATCTTTGCAACAGGCTTTTCGGCATATAATTTCCAGAAAGCTTCGATAAGCTCTTTTTTTGTATCACATCTTTGGACAGTATCTTTTTCCATAAAAGCACCTCGTTGGCTTGATGATTACATGATACCATAAAAATAGACAGATGACACGATATTGTTGATTGCATCGTAATATAAAAACTTTTTTTGTTTATATGTGTTTTTTGTGAAAGAAAAGAGCATTCCTTGACTTGTTTTGCTGTTTCAAGTTATAATAAAACAAGTTTTGGAGGTAATATTGTGAGAACTTTAAATATGTTGATGGGCGTATTGCTTATAGTCGCCGGAATTTTTATGATAGCCAACGAGGGAATCACTTTTATTTCCTTTGCTTTTGTAGTAGGCTTATTGTTCATAGTTGCAGGAATAGCAGAAGCCCTTTCGTGTAATAGTTACAGAGGAGATGAAGGGGACAAGTCTTGGGTCTTGATAGACGGATTGATAATGTTTGCTATAGGCGTGCTGATAATTTTGAATAAGCTCACGGCAGACGTTGTAGTCCCATATGTTTTAGGCTTTTGGGTATTGGTGTCAGGTGTAGGAAACATGGTAAGGTCTCTGGAAAAGAGAGAGGTAAAAGACGCATATTTCTATGGATATTTAGTGATAGGAATGCTCAATGTCATAGTCGGTTTGTACATGTTCTTCAATGACAATTTACTGATGATGACAGTAAGCGTTCAAGTGGGAGTATGCATTTTAGCCCAGGGTGTCAATGCCTTTATGGTAGGTTCTACTATTATAGTATTTAAATCTGATTTCCTTAAGACAAAAGAAGAAATGCTGGCACAGGCAGTGGAAGATGCCGAAAAGGCTCAGGAAGCAGCTAAAGAAGCAATAAAGGTTGTAAAAGAAGCCAAGGCTATAGTTAAAGAAATTGAACAGACACCTGAAGAACTTCTGGACGCTTCTCTTGCACCTAAACCGGGAGAAGATATAGAGATAACTCAGGTAGAAATCAAAGATGAAGAGTAATCAGTATGGAAAGATTTTATGATGTCGCTGTAATGGGAGCGGGACCGTCCGGATTGGCTGCGGCGATAACGGTCAAGATGATGAGCCCCGATTTATCTGTCGTTATTCTGGAAAAAAAGGAAAAGCCTGCAAAAAAACTTAGGGCGTCGGGAAACGGCAGGGGAAATCTGTCTAATGAGAAGTGTGACGACTTGGAAAGCGTCTTATGGTTCTTTTCCCAAGTAGGGATAGCTGTGAGAATGGATGATGAAGGTCGCATTTATCCTTATTCTGAAGAAGCGGAAGCGGTGGCGCAGACGTTGGTGGACAGAGCCGCCGGTCTTGGAGTCAAGATTCTTTTAAATAGCCGGGTGAAAGACGCGAAAGCCGACTTGAAGGGAGGCTTTCGCATTTTTATATCGGAAAAAGACGGTTATGAAAGTTGTTTAAAATGCAGAAGCTTTTTAATAGCCTCAGGAGGAAAATCTTTTGCGGCATACGGTTCCAGCGGAGACGGATACAGCTTGGCCAGAAGCTTTGGACATCAAGTCACCCCTTTGATTCCGGGACTTACAGCAATAGAAGTAAAAGAGGATATAAGCAGTCTGAAAGGCGTTCGTGCAAAGGGAGAAGTCAGGCTGTTTGACAACGGAGATTTAAAATTCAGAGAGAAAGGCGAGATACAGTTTAGGGAGGATTCCATATCAGGCATATGTGTAATGAATTTGTCGTCGGCTTTACCGACAGCATCTTCAGCAGACATGAAGAAAGAAACTTTTGATTATCTGCGCATTTCCATAAACCTGGCTCCTGATTGGGATGCCGCCGGCTTGGTGGACTTCCTGAGATTGAAGCAGCAGTTTAAGGGCGCTGCAGCAGCGGACATGCTGGAGACTATAGTAAAAAAACCTCTGGCGCATATGCTCCTTGCGAAAAACGGACTGGACGAAAAAAAGCATGCATCAGGATTGAGTGCGGCATATATAGTGAACTTAGCCAACGGTATAAGAAACTTTTCCCTCACCCCTATAGGACTTAAAGGTTGGAAAGAAGCACAGGTGACTAAAGGCGGAGTGGCGCTTGATTCAGTGTGCTCATCGACTATGGAGTCTCTTCTTGTAAAAGACCTGTATTTTGCAGGGGAAGTATTGGACTACGATGGCCCTTGCGGAGGCTTTAATCTGCATAATGCGTGGCTCACAGGCATAAAGGCCGGCAGAGCCATCGCTCAAAAGCTACAGCCTAAGAGCGTTGCTGAGGAAGGAATATAGATGTATAGGATACACCAAATAAAGCTGGGACTGGATGAGCCAAAGGATAAAATCCCTGAGAAGATAATTAAAAAAATCGGAATCAGGGGTTTATTTATAAAGGAATGGCATATAGTTAAAGAATCGATAGACGCCCGCGATAAATCCAATATAAAGTGGATATATTCAATAGACTTTGACACAGACAAAAGATTAAAGCTTGAGGAAGCTCCACGAGAAGAATATTTGCTGCCCCATGTTTCTCAAGGCGCATTGGAAGCTGCCCGGAATAATGAAAGACCTGTGGTGATCGGCTTTGGTCCTGCAGGAATATTCGCATCCTTGATACTGGCACAATCAGGCCTGAGGCCTATAGTAATCGAAAGGGGGCGCGATGTGGACATCAGAGCTGCTGATGTAGATAATTTCTGGAAGGGCGGCCAGCTTCTGACGGAATCCAACGTCCAGTTCGGAGAAGGGGGAGCCGGAGCGTTTTCCGACGGCAAACTTACTACTGGAATAAAAGATACCAGAATTAAAAAGGTGCTTGCGGAATTGGTGCAGTTTGGCGCTCCGGAGGACATCCTCTATAAGCAGAGACCTCACGTAGGCACAGATATTTTGCGTGTCGTGGTTAAAAATATAAGGCAGGAAATCATAAGGCTGGGCGGAGATATTAGATTCGAGACAAAAGCGTCAGCCATAGTTACAGAGGACGGCAGAATGGCGGGGCTTATGTGCCGCAGCACTGCAAACGAGGCCTCTTCCGGGGAAAAAGCTGTCTGCGATCAAAATGAATATTTTCTGCCTTGCAGGCGAGCTATCCTGGCGCTTGGCCACAGCGCAAGAGATACTTTCGCCATGCTGAAAGAAAAAGGTGTGGCCATGGAGCAGAAGCCTTTTTCCATAGGAGTCAGAATAGAGCATCCACAGGAACTGATAGACATCGCTCAGTACGGCCTGCCGGCGTCCCAACTGGGCCTGCCGCCGGCCGAGTATAAGCTCAGCTATAGATGTGCCGGCGATGACCATGCAAGCCATCCTTCTGCAGGTGACGAAAGCGCCGGCGGTTGTCGTGTATGCGATGTAGCAGGCAGAGGTGTATATACCTTTTGCATGTGTCCGGGAGGAGAAGTTATCAACGCGTCATCAGAGCCGGAAGGCGTGGTGGTCAACGGAATGAGTTTTCACAATCGTGACAGCGGCTTCGCCAACAGCGCATTGCTTTGCGATGTTCGCACCTCTGATTTTGACAGCGATGACGTGCTGGCAGGGGTTGAGTTCCAGCGCAGATACGAAAGACAAGCCTACCTGGCGTCCGGCCGGCGGCACACGCCGCCGGCCGCCACCTGGGGCGCCCTGCGGGACGGAAAGGCGCCCCAGGTGGAAGGCTGCCTGCCTGAGTTTGCCGTGGCAGCCTTTCGCCTGGCCATGCCGGAATTGGGCAGGAAGCTGAAGGGCTTCGATTCAGATGATGCTAAAATTTATGCTGTTGAGACAAGAAGCTCATCTCCGGTGAGGATACTGAGAGGAAAAGACGGCCAGAGCGTTTCGGTTTCCGGACTGTATCCATGCGGCGAGGGCGCCGGGTACGCAGGAGGAATAACATCGGCAGCTGTGGACGGAATTAAAATGGCGGAATCGGTAATAGCCGATATGAATAAATAACGTTTATCTACACCAGCGGATTTCCTGTCATTTCAGGCGGAATAGCTATGCCCATAAGCTTCAGCATGGTAGGAGCTATGTCGCATAGCTTTCCACCTTCGGCAAGGGCAGCCGCAGGTGAGGAAGATATGTGGACCAGTGGAACTGGATTCAGAGAATGGGATGTGACAGGGTTTCCCTGGTCATCCAGCATTTCGTCTGCGTTACCGTGGTCTGCCGTTAAAAGTATCTGTCCGCCTGCATTTAGGACAGCCGGAACTATTTCTCCAACGCATTTATCTACAGCCTCGATAGCCTTTACAGCTGCGTCCAGCTTGCCGGTGTGGCCCACCATATCAGCGTTGGCGAAATTGAGTATTATACAATCGTATTTTGACGATTTGATTTCTTCTATGACCTTTTCCGTAACCTGGAACGCACTCATTTCAGGCTGAAGATCGTATGTCGCCACTTTAGGAGAAGGTACGAGTATGCGGTCTTCCAGGGGATAAGGCTTTTCTATGCCTCCGTTAAAGAAAAAGGTGACATGGGCGTATTTTTCTGTTTCAGCTATGCGAAGCTGGCTCTTTCCCAAAGAAGAAAGGTATTCACCCAAGGTGTTAGATATTACCGCAGGCGGAAAAGCCACTTTCACATTGGGCATGGACGCGTCGTATTGAGTCATGCATACGTATTCCAAGTCTTTTATTTTTTCAGGACGTTCAAAACCGTCGAAGTTGTCATCTACGAAGCACCTGGTTATTTCCCTGGCTCTGTCGGGACGGAAGTTGCAGAATATTATGCTGTCACCGTTGTGCACGCCGTTCGCCTGGCCGCAGACTGTAGGTATGATGAATTCGTCAGTTTCACCGGCGTCATAAGCCATTTTGACAGCCTCGCTGCCGGATTGGGCTTTGCGCCCCTGACCGAAAGCAAGAGCGTCATATGCCAGCTTGACGCGGTCCCATCGCTTGTCCCTGTCCATGGCATAGTACCTGCCGGATACTACGCCGATAGAACCGCCCGGTATATTTGAAAGAAATTCTTCCATTTCCTGTATGTAACCGAGGCCGGAAGTAGGCGGCACGTCTCGGCCGTCCATGAAACAGTGAACGTAAATAGGCGATATGCGATTGGAGGCTGCCATGGATATGGCCGCTTTGATGTGATCGATGTGACTGTGAACGCCGCCATCTGAAAGCAATCCCATTATGTGAAGGGCACCGCCTGTATTCCGGCAATGGCGGATTGCGTCATTTAAGGCGGCATTGCCGAAGAATGCCCCATCTTCTATCGCTTTGCTTATACGGGTCAGCTCTTGATATACTATACGGCCGGCTCCGATGTTTAAATGCCCTACTTCCGAATTGCCCATCTGACCTTCAGGAAGACCTACTGCCAGTCCTGATGCAGAAAGCAAAGTATGAGGGTATTTTTCAAAGATTTTATCTAAATTCGGTTTGACAGCTTTCGCAATGGCGTTGCCGGAGCTTGGCGGTGCGATGCCAAAGCCGTCTAATATCATCAACATAAAAGGTTTTTTCATGATTCTCCTCCTTTTAAGATTAATATACCACAAAGCAGACTGCATTAAAAGATAGGCCTTGAGTTAAAACCCTTGAGGGCGGCGAAGGCTATATGTTAAAATAAAACAGAGTACAAAATCAGAGTTGAAAGCGATTGCAGGATTATGAAAGAAAATAGATATGACGATGATATTTTTTTTGAAAAATACAGTCAGATGGAAAGATCTAAAAAAGGCTTAGAAGGCGCAGGGGAATGGTATGAGCTAAAAAAACTGATTCCCGATTTGGAGGGAAAGCGCGTTCTCGACTTGGGGTGCGGATATGGGTGGCATTGCAGCTATGCGGCAGAAAAGGGGGCTGCTCATGTCTGCGGCATCGATATTTCTGAAAAGATGCTGAAGAGAGCGTCGGAGATCAACAGCCATCATGATAAAGAAAATAAAATCATGGCTGAAGCCCGGAGGAACCTTGGTGTTTTCAGCTGAACATCCGGTGTTCACAGCGTATGGAACTCAAGATTGGTATTACGATGACGACGGAAAAATTCTGCACTTTCCCGTAGATAATTATTATTACGAAGGCAAGAGAGAAGCCGTGTTTTTAGGCGAGAAAGTTATAAAATATCACAGGACGCTGACGACATATATCAACAGCCTTATTGAAGCAGGCTTTTCTATTCAACATGTGATTGAGCCCCAACCGCCTGCTGCTATGATGGAACTGCCGGGTATGCCGGACGAAATGAGACGGCCTATGATGTTGCTGGTATCAGCCAAAAAGGAGACAGTACGAGGAGACAGTATGATAAGAAAAGCAGCAATGGAAGATATTGAGGCGGTGGTGAGAATTTACGATGCCATCCTTACAGAGGAAGAAGAAGGCCGGGTAACCATAGGCTGGCAGCGAGGCGTATATCCTACCGAAAACACTGCGTTGGAAGCTTTGAGGGCGGGAACTTTGTTTGTCTTAGAAGAAGATGGAATGATAAGGGCAGCCGCCAAGATAGACCAAAACCAGGTGCCTTGTTATGCTCAGTGCAGCTGGAACAACATGGCGCCCGATGATCAGGTCATGGTATTGCATACGCTGGTGGTGGACCCTGGTGTTTCCGGAAGAGGGTACGGCACGGAATTCGTCAGATTTTATGAAAGTTATGCTGCCAAATCAGGCTGCGCATACTTGAGGATGGATACCAATCAGCGAAACAGTGCGGCCCGAAGCCTATATAAAAAGCTGGGATATACGGAAGCCGGAATTGTTCCGTGTGAATTTAACGGCATCGCTGGCGTCAACTTAGTCTGTCTCGAAAAGAAGCTTTAAATCGAGGCAGGATTATCGTATCGTGAACAGCTGGTGACCGGCTGAAGGGAGTTATAGTATTGTGAACACAAGAAAATTTGTCATGTCATATAGCTGCGGCAAAGACAGCACTTTGGCATTGCACAAGATGGTACAACAGGGCAATATGCCTATAGGATTGATAGTCATGGTAAATGAAGAATCGGAAAGGTCTTTTTTTCACGGAGCCACACGTCAGATGCTGGGAGAATATGAAAAGGTTCTCAGAATACCTATTTACCCTGTCTTTTCGGCAGGAGATGATTATCATCTGCAGATGGAAAACGCTCTTTTAGAGATGAAAAGGCAAGGGGCGGAATTTGCTTGCTTTGGAGATATCGATATAGAAGAGAACAGAAGATGGAGCGAAAAGCGCTGCGAGAATACAGGGCTGGAATCTGTATTTCCGCTGTGGCGCTCTGATAGAGAAGCCAACGTCAGGGAAATAATTTCTCTGGGATATAAGTGCTTGATCAAGTCAATCAACAATAAACTGCTGCCTAAGGATATTCTCGGAAAAATCCTTGATGAAGAGGCGGTGAAAGACATGAAGGCAAGCCGCATAGACGTATGCGGAGAGAACAGAGAATATATTGATTTTGGAGATTATTCTGTAATAGATATAACGGCTTGGAGGAAACATTGTGAAATGGACTAAAGAACAACAAGAAGCCATGGAACTGAGAGGAAAAAACATTCTCGTTTCTGCTGCGGCCGGTTCCGGCAAGACAGCTGTGCTGGTCGAGCGCATAAAGCGGCTGATATTGGAAGATTCCTGTTCTGTGGACAGAATGCTGATCGTCACATTTACCAACGCTGCTGCGTCAGAGATGAAAGAAAAGATCCGCAAGAGCCTTTCTGATATTCTCGACGAGGCAGAAGGGAGAGATGATACTTGGGCTGCAGATGAAAGCTTGGAGAAACGCGTTTTTTTGAAAAAGCAGGTGGAGCTTTTGGGAACCGCCAACATAAGCACATTTCACTCTTTTGCGCTGGAGGTTATAAGAAGGTATTTCTACATTATCGATGTAGAGCCTAATTTTAAAATATGTGACAGCACTCAGGAATCTTTGCTCAAAGGCGAAGCTATGGACCAACTGCTGGAAGAGCTTTTTGAAAAAGCCGAGCCGGATTTCTTTAGATTTCTTAAGAGTTACAGCGGAGACAGAGATGAAAGCCGCCTTCGCAAGATGATTTCGGAGTGTTATGACACCTTGAGGAGTTTGCCGGAACCGTTTAAGTGGCTTGATGAAAATGTAGAACAGCTGAAAGACGGGAGAAGCTTTGAAGAAGGCAACGCCGGACATCAGCTGTTTGAAGCTGCTGCTAAAAGAATCGAGAGAGGGATAAATTCCATAAATATAAACTCAGCGTTAGCTGAATCTTGCGATCTTCCTCTTTTGGAGGCTCTGTGCCGAGACGACAGGAAACTATTTTGCGCGCTCAGGGAAGCAGCGGAAAAGATTGATTATAACGTGCTGAAAAAGGCCATTGAAACTTTCAAGCTTCCTACTATGAGCAGCAAGATATTTGCCGGAGGAGAGGACCCGGAAGGACTGAAAAAAATCGCAGGGGATAATAGAAATTTTGCAAAAAAGCAGATAAAAGAGCTGAAAGACGTTTACTTTTCAAGTGGTTTCGACCAGCTTAAGCAAGAGATGGCCGCCACCTATGAATCGGGAATCTTTCTTGAAAAATTGCTTCTCAGATATGATGAGCTGTACAGCGCCAAGAAGGCTGAAAAAAATGTGATGGATTTCAGCGATATAGAGCATAATGCTTATGAGATTTTGAAGGACGAAGAAGCATCGGCATTTTATCGGAACAGGTTTGAACATATATTTATAGATGAATATCAAGACAGCAACGTAATTCAGGAAGCTTTGATAGACCTCATCAAGAGAGACGACAATCTGTTCATGGTAGGAGATATCAAGCAGAGCATCTATAAATTCAGGCTGGCTGAACCTGAGATTTTTCAGAGCAAGTACATGAGATACCGCGACGGGCTTGATAAGGATTCAGTGAAGATAGATCTTAACAAGAACTTCAGAAGCAAAAGGCCGGTCATCGATTTTATAAACGGTGTGTTCTCTGCAGTCATGGACGGATATGATCGTGATGCGGCCCTTCATGCCGGCGATCCTCACGCAGACGAAGCTTATCATACGCCGGAGCTGTATCTTGCTCAGGTGCCTTGGGAAGAGGACTCCGACATAGATGAGGAACTTAAAAATCTTATCAAAGCTGAAAAAGAGGCGCTTTGCGCTGTCAAACTCATCAGGGACAACTTGGGACAGCCCATATTCGACAGCAAGAAGGGAGAAAAGCGGCCTTTAGAAAAGCGAGACATCGTCATACTGATGCGCGGCATAAGAAATTACGGCGATATCTTTTATAAGATACTTGCAGACAACGATATTCCTGCTTACATCGATGACAGCGACGGCTTTTTCGATACGCTGGAGATAAATTCATTTCTTTCCGCCTTATATGTGATGGACAATCCTAAACAAGACGTACCGCTGCTTACATTGATGAGATCGGAGATGCTTGGATTTTCTATAGAGGAAATGGTCAAAATCAGGATAGAATTCAAATACGGCTCATATTATGAGGCCTTTTCCAAGTACGCTGTTTCCGGCAAAGATGAAAGCCTTAGAGCAAAATGTCGAGGCGCGCTTGAGAAAATTTCTGACTGGCGGCAGCTGAGCCGGCTCATGCCTTTGGACAAGCTCATATGGAAGCTGCTTCTCGACACTGGATTTTATCTTGCTATGGGGGCTATGCCGTCCGGCAGTCAAAGGCAGGCCAATCTGAGAGCGCTGGTGGACAAGGCGCTGGCATACAGAACGTCGGGAGGCGGCAGCCTTTATGGCTTTATAAGATATGTGGAGGCCATAAAGGAAAATAAAGTCTCCATGGGACAGGTCAAGCTGCTGGGAGAGAAGGATGATTTGGTGCGGATTATGACCATACATAAGTCCAAGGGGCTGGAATTTCCGATGGTGCTTTTGTCAGGTTACTGTCGCAAGCTCACTTACAGCACATCAGGGAAAGCACCTGTAATTCATAAGGATTTAGGCATAGGCTTTCCTATAGTCGATTGGGAAAATCGCTGGTATAAGACTACGCTGCTGCAAAGCATGATAAAGGATAGGTTCAGAAGAGAAGAAGTTGAAGAGGAAAAAAGAATCCTTTACGTAGCCCTTACCAGAGCTATGGACAGGCTGATATTGCTTGGCATGTGCAATGACGTCCGGAAGGAAATGAGCAAAGTGTTGTCGGAAAATCCTAAAGACGGCAGCTATTTTGCCATGACAGGAAAAGTCATATGCGGTGATATGAAGGCTGCAAGGCCTATCGATGACCGCTCTCTGGCCGGTATGTCCAGGGGCCGCAGGCGTAGCATAGACAGAACTCTTCAGGCTATAGATTCAGCTCATGAAAAATTGCCGCCTGAGAAAATTTCACCTGAGATAGACAGGCTTATGAGTTTTTCGTATCCATACAAAGACGAGCTGAAATTAAAGTCTAAATACTCTGTAAGCGAGCTTAACGCGGGGAATAGAGAAGTGCTTTCCGGTTTGGAAAGCTTGAAGGAACCTGTTTTCGAAGAAAAAGAATTATCCGGCGCGGCCAGGGGCAGCATCTATCACACTGTACTGGAGCATATGGATGTGGGTAGGACGCGTTCGCAGGGCATGGATTACCTCCAGGTGCTTATGGAGCAGCTGGTGACTGATGAAATCCTGTTCCCGGAGGAGGCCGACATGGTGGACAGAGCCAGATTGCTGGCCTTTGCCGAATCCTCGCTGGGTCAGCGCATCTCAGGCAGCCGGCTTGTCTATCGTGAAAGACCTTTCAACTTGCTGACGAAACATGACGGTAAGCAGATAATAGTACAGGGCATAATAGACTGTTATTTTGAGGAAGATGATTATCTGGTGCTTGTGGATTATAAGACAGGCAGCGCTAAAGGAGCTGAGGAAAGATATAGGATGCAGATAGATTTGTACAGGCAGGCTTTGGAGGCGGCTTCGGGGAAAAAGGTAAAAGACGCTTATTTATACATGACTGACGTTGGGCAAATAATAAAGATGTAAGCGAACATCTTAAAGACACCGTTGGAGATTTTTGATGTTTGCGAGATGACCTCCTGTTTTGGAAACAAATTAGTGCATGGCATTGCTGCAACAATAACGAAAATTCAACTGCAAAGATATGCTTTTAATGAGCAATCGTGATATAAAATATCAATAATCAATAATCAAAGGCAGATCCTCTTTGCGGTTAAATTTAAGTGTTTTCTTTGCTTGAATAAGCGATTATTGGCTCAAACTTGGGCTGGCGTGCCTACTGTTCATCAACTCTCGCCTTTAATCTGCCCTAACAGGCCGGAGCCGGTTCCTATAAGAATGCAATTTTTCTATGATTTATAGGAGCCACTCCTATAAATCGCTTGTTTTCTTGTAGTTTTATAGGACTTTTGCGAAGGGAGTACGACTTTATTTAGTTAAACGCATAAATATTAAAGCTGCTGGTTAACCTCTCTTAGTTGTTAAATTGTCGATTCTAAAGGTATTATGTTAGAATATGCCGAATATTGTCTAATTGTGTCACTAGAAATCATTAGCAATCCATAGCAATGTGTCAGCTTACAAAGGCCTCGAGCCCCTTACTCCTATAAACCCTCTTTATTTTGGCATATTTATAGGGGGCGCTCCTATAAAATAACAAAATCTTTGAGAATTTGTGGAGTTTGCGTTTAAAGCTTATTCAAGTTAATATAGGTTTATTCCAATCGATTAAATCCTATTTAATTTTGATACAGACATTTTTGTCCTTTTCGCATACTTTGTATTACCTTTTATTTAGACAATTAGCGTTGGCTGGCGAATATAATTAAATGATACCAAAGAAAGCAGACGAAAAAACCAAAGAAAAACCAGAGAGCATTTGCATTTTGGCAAATAACCCTCTGGTTGAAAATATGTATTAAACCACTCCCTGAGCCATCATGGCCTGCGCTACCTTTTCAAAACCTGCGATATTAGCGCCGGCTACCAAATTGTAACCCAGCCCGTATCTCTCGCTGGCTTCTGCAGAGTTCTTGTGGATGTTTACTATTATAGTCTCCAGCTGCTCATATACCTGCTCAGGAGAGAATACCGTATGACCGGCGTTTTGTCCCATTTCTATGCATGAGCATGCCACTCCGCCGGCATTGGCTGCCTTTGAAGGACCTACTATCACACCGTTATCCATCAGATACTTGATAGCTTCATTGGTAGTAGGCATGTTGGAGCCTTCGCAAAGATATTTGCATCCGTTGGCTACCATGACTTTAGCATCCTCAAGATGTATTTCGTTTTGAGTAGCACAAGGGATATAAAGATCAGCCTTTACTTCCCAAGGCTTCTTGCCAGGGAAGAATTTTGCTCCCGGGAACTTTTCTGCGTATGGCGCACAGATGTTTTTACCGGAAGCTCTTAGCTCTACCAGATAGTCTACCTTTTCACCGGATACGCCGTCTTCATCTAATATGTAACCGTCAGGGCCGGAGATGGTGATGACCTTTGCACCCAGTTCGTTAAGCTTGCGGGCAGTTCCCCAAGTAACATTTCCAAAACCGGAAAGCGCAACTTTCTTGCCTTTTAATTCTTCTCCGAAGTGCTTTAACATCTCTCTGGCGAAGAAGACGATGCCGAAGCCTGTTGCTTCGTTTCTGCCGGCCAATCCGCCAAAGCTTAATCCTTTTCCGGTTAACACACCTTCATATCTGTTGACGATCCTTTTGTATTGTCCAAAGAGATAGCCGATTTCTCTTGCACCTACTCCCAAATCACCGGCAGGTACATCGGTATTTGGCCCGATATGTCTGTATAGCTCAGTCATAAACGCTTGGCAAAACCTCATGACTTCTGCATCTGATTTTCCTGTAGGGTCAAAATCAGCGCCGCCTTTTCCGCCTCCTATAGGAAGACCTGTAAGACTGTTTTTAAAGGTTTGCTCAAAGCCTAGGAATTTAATGATTCCGGGATATACGTTTGGCGCGAATCTAAGTCCGCCTTTGTAAGGCCCAAGAGCACTGTTAAATTCGTATCTGTAGCCTCTGTTGACCTGAACCTTTCCGTTGTCGTCTACCCATACAACTCTGAAGCTTACGCCTCTTTCAGGTTCGATAAGCCTATCTATCAGCCCGGCTTCAACGTATTCAGGATGGGCTTTTAGAACAGGTTCGATGGAATTCAATACTTCTTCCACGGTCTGGTGGAATTCAGGCTCTCCCGGATTCCTTTTTTTTGCAATCTCAATGTATTGCTCTACAATTCCTGCCATAATAATTCTCCTTCTTTTCTCCAATAGGTATATGGTGCTTAAATTGAATATGATTCCATAACTAGAATTTAACACTTTAGAAAATCCTTGTCAACAACTGTGTATACAATATATTAAATATTTTTGTAGGAAAATTTGCGCCTTGCCAAAAGGAGTTTATGTGCGATATAATATAAAAGCTGGGGCATCGATGCTGCCAGCAGACATGTAAATTTTAAAGGACATAAATTATTCATGAAAGGAGTAAAGCGCATGGATAGTGTTCCTGACGGGAAAAACAATTTTATAAGAAAAAACGCCGGCTTTGCTCCTAAGGCAGTAATATGAGGGCATTATGATTGCAGCTGTTAACAAAAACTTTTGATAGCTCCCATGAGATCTGCCATCCTGCTTTTAGAGTTCAGCTCGGCTGAATGAAAAGGAGGAGAAAAATGGATCAATCAGTTATGATAAAAAACGATCTGGCTTTGGAAGAATCTCTTGAGAAAATTATAAAATATATTTCAGAAAAAAAGTATTTTAAAGCCAGAGACGAATTGTTGAAGCACAAAAATCCTGATATAGCTGAGTTGTTTGAGGAACTGCTCAATGAAACGGATATTTTGGAATCTACCATAGTGATTTACAGATTGCTTCCGAAAGACGTTTCTGTAGAGGTCTTTTCATATCTGCCATCGGATGACCAGCTGAAGATAGTTGACGGCATTACCGACGCCGAATTGAGCTATATTGTGCAGCAGTTGGATTTTGATGACAAGATAGATGTCCTCGAAGAACTGCCGGCCAACTTGGTAGATAAGATCCTTGAAAAGACGCCCAAAGATGAGAGAAAACTCATCAACACATTTTTAAATTATCCCGACACTTGTGCAGGAAGCTTGATGACACCGGATTATATAAGTC
>UQEW01000031.1 GCA_900540145.1 uncultured Eubacteriales bacterium | reverse complement strand
TAGCTGAAAACTTCTTTTGTGTTTTTTTATCAATTAAACCGGCCACACTAAACGTTTCAAGGATTTTAGAAATCCAACGGTAATTCAAGAAGTTCTCAACATCGATAGTGTATGTAATCCAATTAGAGTATTTCGAAAATTCCTTATCATTAAATAATGTACGAGCCAGTTTTTCTTGATTTTCTCTTGAAACGGTTCTGTTTTTTATAAAAACATCATTAGGAACAATGTAATCCCTAATATATTCTTCGCGAGCGTTTTTTTCGTCTTTGTTATTCGAAACTAGATCCTCTATGTCTGCATTGTCCAAATCTATAACATTAAGGGCTTTGCTAGAATATGTAATAAAATCAAGACTAAGTGAATCGGACTTTTCGATGTCTTCAAGATCCTTATGCATATAAAATACTCTGCCGACAAAACAGTGATAATATCGTCCCGCACGTCCTTTAATATTTTTAATATCAAAGGGAGTAAGTTTATTTGTTCCTTTTGATGGATTTAATATTATCATATTTTGTGCATCAGTATTAACTCCCTCAACTATTGTCGAAGTACAAAACAATATATCAAATGTACCTTTATTAAATTGATCTAAAATTTCTTGCTGAATATATTTTGGAAGTTTGCCATGATGAATACCAAACCCTTTTTCGAGTACTTGTATTAGACTCCATTCCTCTACGGAATGGTCAATGTCATATTCCTGCTTTATATGATCAATAAATGTTTTGAAATCATCTGGATATGATTCCATCATATTGTGCGTTTTTCTATCAGCTAATTTAACAGAGTAATCAACTGCTTTGCCGGGAGATTTACAATACAAAAGCGTTTTACCATAATTCTTTTCGCCAATGTAAGATACGACTGTTGCTATTTTATCATTGACTTTAGTGCCTGTCGGAACTAAAGCATTATCTTGTTTTGAAGGCAGAAACTGAGGGAGCTTTTCTTCAATTTTACCGGAAAAAGCATTGACCGATATTCTTAAGGTTGGTTCAAAATTAATCTCTTTCACTTCAATTCGATTGAGTTCCAAAAAACGCCGCATTCCCAAGCTAAATTTATCCTGTGACAAATTTGGGCCGGCAAGATAATACTCCTTAACTGTTTTTGCTAATAGATATAATGCAATTCTAAAAGTTTTTCCTCTGTCCTCATTTAGAAAATTATGATCAGTTAAAGATTTGTTATTTGTTTCTTCCAAAGAATCGTCATTACAGTAATCTTCATCAATTTTATATACCTCATCAAAGAAAAAGAAATCAATCTTAAGATTTGGATATGTTGCAATTAACTGTAATGCTCTTTCCGGCGTAAATACAAAAATCTTTTTTTCATTATCTTCTTTTACTGTATCAACAGTTTTAAAAATTTTATATTCAAGGTTATTATCTGAAACAAATTTTTCCATCATCCTTGCATTTTCAAGAAGCAATGCAACTGTAGGAAAAACTAAAAGAATGTTGTTATAGCGTGCTTTATTCAAAAAAACAATTTCTCGCATTAAGAATGTTTTGCCATAAGACGTAGGAGCGCTTACAAGAAGTCTTCGGATAGGCAATGCTTGATATAACTCAACCACTTCTTGTTGAGTTTTATCTAAAATATTATTTGAATAGACTTTAGAACGATATAAATTTGTTACAGATGGCGCGGAAATAGCACCCAATTCTCCTGCAGGGGGAATCGGTTCTGCTTGAAATTTATTCAGTTTATTGTAGCCGAACACACGCATTTTTTGTGATGCAATATAAAGAAGTTCAGCAATAAGTTCATTTTTCTTTAATGTTTCATCATCAGAAATCCAACAAACAAGATCTCGCAGTGTATTAATTGTGCGTTCGTTATTCGGATCATAATTGTTTATAGCGTTTAATAGCAAACTAATATAATCCTGCATAGAATCCATGCTCCTTATCTCTCAACCTATCTATGCTTTCAATTGGAAAAATGTAAAAAACAATTTCTGGAGAAAAGCCTTCAAATAAATATGTATGTTTGGCATAGTATTGTTTTATTGAATCGACTTCTTTCTGAATTTCGTTATATATTTTACCGGCATCAGCATATACAGTACCGTTCCCATAAGCAAGTAAGCACGGTATTTTTATATTGATATGATGCTTTTTGAAGTAATCGATCAAATAATCCGCTCGGCTGCTTTCATCCGCATCCATCATAATAATATTGATTTTCTCAATTATTTCAAGAATTGATTTGGCATCATCTGTAATCTCTATACGCTTGTCACAGATAAAAAACAACTGTTTTGTCAAATACTCTTTTTTGTATTTTTCCAACAAATCTCTGTGAATGCTCGATTTACAATAACTTTTTTTACCCAGTTTGGCTTGTCCAAGCCAAAGACTGATCCCGGTTTCATCTTTTGTAAAATAAGTGAGATCATACCCCTTGATTTCGTTATTATCGTCTTGACGAAAAAGCGTTCTGACTGCCAGTTTATATGCATTCGGGTTGTAGAGCTGTATAAGCAAATCTAAAAGTACCTCGCTGGGGAGGCCGTCGGTTGTGTTTGCGCGGTTGGGTAGTCTTTGTTGATATGAATATTTCGCTGCCTGCTGCATTGAAGAAAATCTGTCCTTTTTATAATAGGAAACCACCTCTTCTTCTCCGAAGGCATAAAAGAAAAGGCTGTGACGCATTAGTTTGCCTAAATCTTCCACAGCTGTATCGGAAATTCCGTGGCTGTATGAATTATATTTATATTCATCCAAAATCGGAGAAAAGGAGAAGATAATACCTTTGCTTTTTTGAATAATTTCTTTTTCAAATATGCTCTTATATTCTTCAGAAATTGTCATATAAAATATTCTCCTTTTCTCTGTATCCATGTAACACGATTTCAAAAGTAGTGTTACATAGATTCTTTCAACAGATCCACTGCGCTTTCTTCGGCAGGGTCGTTTGTGCCAAGCTCACCACGGAAAGCACGGGCGAGGATGGCTTTTTTGATAAGGTCGATCTGCTCCAATACTGTTTCGGCGGCTTCTTTGGCCTGCTGTTCTTTGACGAGAAGGTTGTCAAGGATGCGGACGATTTCGGTTTGTTCTGATATATCAGGAATATTTACAGGGATATTACCAATTTCTTTTTCGGATACTCTTGGTAAGTTTATTCCTTTTGAATTAGATACTGCGGTTGAAATAAATAATTCTGTGTTCATAAAGTAGTTAATGTATTTTGCGGTTTGAGAAAAATGTGTTCTATAAACCAGTATATCTGTTGAGCAAATTCCATCAAACTGAGCAATATCATGTTTATTCAAATAAGGTCTTAATTTTCCGTATAAAATATCACCCGTTTTAAATATAGTTTTTAAACTTTTTATATCATCTGCTGTTCCAAATCCAATAATTCCTTGATTTTTTTGGATATGTTCCAAGCCTATATAGCGCAATGATGTTGTTTGTGTAGTCGGATTAAATTTATCTTTAACAGTTGTTACAATGTTTTTAAATAAATCGCTATTCCAACTCTCCATCCCCACGCCGTTTTCTTTTCTCCACCGGGTGGTGAGTTCACCAGTGAAAGCTTTATGGAGGATGGCGGCTTTTCGGGTTTCAAAACTGTCCAGCGCATCTTGCGCCTTTTGCTTGGCCTCGTCCAGCTTGGCAAACAGGCTTTCAATGCGGTCAACAATGCGCTGCTGTTCGGACAAAGGTGGTAAAGGGAACCCATGAGATTTAATGATTTCCTGCGAAATATTTGGTTGCGCTCCACCTTTACCCTTCTTTATAAAGTTATCTTTCTGGGAACAAGCATAATAAAAAAGATACTTATAGTTTGTTGAAGGATTGGAAACGCCACAGGCACATGCTTGATTTGTAGTCGCAGCAATACCCAGTATACCAACTTTTCCAATTGTAGCGCCATACATAGCAATTACGACTGTATTTACAGGAAATAGTTTTACACTCGAATGAGAAATAGCTTCATGCGTTATATGTTCTTCCGTTTCAAATATATAATCATTGTTTAACTCACCGGTTTTTATCCACGGAATATCGCCGTTATAATACTCAGGTATTTTTCTTGAAGGAGTTCCACCCGATCCCCATTGGGCAATATTTTCCATCCTTGTCCAACACCAATTCTCCGGCACTTTGTATGGCTGTTCGCTCTCCGGCACCAATGCCGCCTGCAAGCACTCATCCGGTGTTAGGGCTTCTTTTTTTCGTCTTCTCGCCATCAGTCCTGCACCTCCAGCGCCCGCAGCTCTTTCACTACACTCATCAACAGGTCAACCGCCTCTTCCAGATTGGCAGCGGCTTCCTCGGCGTTGTCCGCCGGGTCGGGCAGGTTGTTATAGTCCAAAACGGAATCGTCACGAATCAGTCCAAGGTCAAGGGTGTCGCCCTTTTCGGCAATTTGCTCCCTTGTAAATACGCTGAAGCGTTCGTCTTCCACAGCGTGGCGGTCTTTGGCGGTATAGGCTTTTATAAAATCGATGAAATGCTCTTTCTTCAGCGGTGTTGTCTTGCCAAAAGAGGGCATATTGGTGCGCAGATCATAGAACCAAACCTCTTTGGTGTTGTTCTTTTCGGTTTTGCCACGGGTGAAGAAAAGCACATTGGTTTTGACCCCCTGCGCATAGAAGATACCGGTGGGCAGACGCAAAATCGTGTTGAGATTACAAAAATCCATCAATTCTCGGCGCACGCTAACGCCGTCACCGTCGGCAAAAAGCACGTTATCAGGCAAAACAACGGCGCAGCGAGCGCTGCCGTTCGCTTTTAAGCTACGATAAATCACCTGCAAGAAGTTCAGTTGTTTGTTGGAGGTCTGAAACGAAATATCGTCACGGGAGGTTCGCTCCCCGCCTTTTTTTGTTCCGAAGGGCGGATTGGTCAGGATTACGTCAAAACCCTTGAGCCTTTTTGCACTTGGGGACAGGCTGTCCTCACAGAAAATATGTGCTGGTACATTGTGCAGATATGCGTTCATCAGGGCTAAACGGTGGGCATCGTGTACCAGCTCCACGCCGTAGAAAGAGTCCTGAAACGCCGCTGTTTCCTGATCGGAAAGGGCATAAAGATCTACACCGCTGACAGCATGCTGATAAGCGGAAATCATAAAGCCAAAGGTGCCGCATGCTGGGTCAAAACATTTTTCGCCGAGCTTCGGGGAAATCAGATCAGTCATTACGTCGATGAGCACACGTGGTGTAAAATACTGTCCTGCGCCGGATTTTTTCTCGTCGGCATTCTTTTGCAGCAAGCCTTCGTACAGATCACCGAGACCTTCCTGCTTTGCCTCAAACCAGTCAAGCTTGTTGATCTCAGAGATGATCTTCTGCAAGTTTTTCGGTTCTTCAATGCTGGAGACTGCTTTTGCATAGATGTCACTTATTTTAGGAATACCGGTACCGCCCAGCTCAGAAAGAAGTTTAGTATAGTATTTTTTTAGTTCAAGACCTTCTAAAGTGGTAAGATATGCCCACGAGTAGTTGTAAAGCAATGGCTTACGGGATTCCTTTTCTTCTTCAGTCAGTTGTTCCACAGATTTTCCTTTTTTACGAGCATATTGCTCCAGGGATTTCTGATAGGATGTCAGCACATCTGCTTTCAGCTTATTCTCTTCGCCGGTTTCATCCAGCATTTTGAGAAAAAGGATATAGGTCAGCTCCGTGACATACTGGTGATAGGTAATGCCGTCGTCACGCAGAACATTACAGAGATTCCATAATTTTTGAACAATATCAGTTGTACTCATTATGCGGCTCCTTCGTAAATATAAGTGTTAATTTCCCGGATAATTTCGATGAGATTTCCGCCGAATTTCTTGTTGAAGCGGGCAAAACCGCCTTCCATCTTAAATACAGGCGCTTCAAAGGTTTCCGTGTTCAAAATGCTTTCGTGCAGCATATAGGTTTTGATTTTTTCCAAAAGGTCAAGCTGCATTTTATTGAAACGATGTGAGGCAATTAACTTGGAAAAAGCAGCCTCAACCCGTTCATCGTGATTGAACAGCGGCGTTTTCAGTACAGCATTGCGAACGTGAGCGATAATATCCGCTACGATATGGGCGTTGGTAACGGCGCTGGTGGCTTCGTTCAAGCTGGTTTCCGTAAAATTCTCTTTATCTAAAACGAGTTTCAGCTCTTTTAGCTGCGCTCTGGTCATATCACTCGGTTTGGTGCAGGCGATTCTAATAGCTTCAATCTTATCTTTGTTCTCATTGACGAATTTTGTAAAGGCGTCCAGATAATCTTCCGGTTTTTCCGTGCTACCGTAGCCACGGGTAGTTTCCTTCAATATGTCTGCTTTTTCAGAATAGAAATATCCTTTTTTCTTGCCTTTAAGCGAATCCACCCACAGCAAAAAGTCTAGGTCTTTTTTACATCTCTCGATGAACCCGTCTTGTGTGCAGGATTTAAGCCTGTGCACGTAGGTTTTTAGGTCGATGCCGCTCAATCTTTCGGAGATGTCATATTTTTGCGCCGATGTAAGATCGTTGTTTTTGCGCTGAAGCCGTGCAAGAATACGGTCTTTAACCGGCTGCTTATTTTCTTCGCTGTTGCGGAACAGATCTTCCAGAAGTTCCGCCATTGTTTTGTTTATGGACACAGATTTCATC
This sequence comes from uncultured Eubacteriales bacterium, assembly GCA_900540145.1. Taxonomy (GTDB): domain Bacteria; phylum Bacillota; class Clostridia; order Peptostreptococcales; family Anaerovoracaceae; genus Fimisoma. The sequence continues at coordinate 17,221 of UQEW01000031.1, read as the reverse complement.
CCGGACGTGGAATCCAAATCTTCATACACGCGCACCGCATCGAAAATATCGAAATGCGTTTTGCCGATTTCAGGACAAAGGCGGGTAGCGCGGCCGAGCATCTGTTCAAATAGAATACGGCTGTTAATCTTACGCATAAACACGAGGTTGCAAATAGCAGGAACATCGATGCCTGTAGTCAGCAAATCAACCGTCACAGCAATATTGGGATATTGATTATTTTTGAACTGTTTGATTACCTGTAAAATCTTCTTTTTGTTGCCACCGGCGGTTTTGCCTGTGATTTTCATAATCGCCTCGTTGGAGATGCCAAATGGTTTATAAATATCTCGAAGCGTATCTACAATGCAATCCGCGTGGTTATCATTCACGGCAAAAATCAGTGTTTTTTCGCTGCTTTCGGGATTTATGTAATTTGATATTTCTTCTAAAACCTTGCGGGTGTGGTCGGGAAGCACGATTTTTTTATTGAACTCTGAAACGTCAAAGTCCATTTCGTCTTCCAATTTAGAACCGTTAATCAGCTCATTTGTATTGGGGTCGTACTGTGCAAGGGTTTCACCCTTTTTGAATTTTACATTATTTTCGATAAAATCCGTGTTGATGATATAAGGCGGATCGTGATCAACCAGCCAGCCATCGATCACAGCTTCCCGATAGCTGTATGTAAAAATCGGCTCGCCGAAAATCTCGGCAGTGTGCAGGGCGGGAGTGGCCGTTAGCGCAATTTTAACAGCGTCAAAATATTCAATGACCTGTTTATATTTACTCATATAGTCATCTTGATTAGCATAGAGAATTTCTTCTTCCGTCATTTCTCTGTCGAGGATATATCCTCTGTGAGCCTCATCCACAATAATCAAATCAAAAGCACCGGGCATTAAATCGGGTGTTTCCGACAGAATCGTTCGTTTTAATAATCCCTGCACCGTAGAGACGCTGACTTTAGTTTCCAGATTGATTTCATTGTCATCAATGTCTTTGATTTCATAAATTTCATCCAAAGTCATTAAATCTTTCAACTTGACATCTTTGAAGGTATCCATTGCCTGTTCGCCAAGGGATACACGGTCAACAAGGAACAGTATTCTTTTGAAGCGTTTGGATTCAAGCATTTTATAAATCAGCCCGAGCACGGTGCGGGTTTTGCCGGTGCCGGTTGCCATTGCAAGCAAGGCGGTGCGTTTCCCGCTGATTATTGCTTCGGTTGTTTTGCTGATCGCCCTGATCTGGTAATCACGCAGATTCAGACCTTTAGGATCTTCCATAAACGAATCGCTATAAGTAACTAAGGTTTCATTTGCCTTATCAATATCCTGACTTAATTTTTCTTCCAGATCGCTTGGGCTGAACCAATTTCGGATTGGATAGGGCTGATTAGTCGACTTTCGTGCGTCTAAAAACCATATGCCGGATTTCGTTCTGAGCTGTTCCAAAAAAGCTCTGCCGTTTGAAGCAAATAGGAAAGGTACCTGATAATCATTCCAGGAATTTATAACATATTTTGAATGTTCCTCTTTGATATGTTTGGCATAGTCTTTTACCTGTACATCAATGGTAGAGGCGACGTCTTCTGAGGCCCTTTTTGCATCCATTAAGGCGACGAGCTTTTCTCCGATAAAGAAGGCATAGTCTGCATAGCCGTTTTTATAAAAAGCAGAATTAGTAGGCCATTCGCTGATAGCAATATTTCTGCCTTTTACCGGGCGAATGCCTTTGCTATAACGCAGGTTTATGGTATCTGCTTCCCAACCCGCTTTGCGAAGCTGCTCGTCTATCAAACAACGGGTCTGCGCTTCGTTCCACTGCATCATAGAAGAAACCGTCTCGCCTCGTTTTGCACGTTCTTTTTGCGTTGTGCCGGAAACGGCTGTTGTTACCTGTGCGAGCTTTTGGGACAGTTCGGCAATCTTTTTTTCCTGATCCTCAATGACTGATTTTAGATCTGCCTGATGCACTTCTTCGGGCATAACAAAATCCCCGGCAATATATTCCCAGTCGCCGTAGGTTTCCATATACCATACCGCTAAATTGTATGCCATGGAAAGCAATGTTTTGGCTTCATCTACGGAATCTGTTCCTGCGTGCACTGCGGAGTTACGGGTTTTGCGCAGTATATAAAGAGTATTATCAATTTCAGGAGGAAGAAGGCCGGCGCGTTTTAATAAACGAATGCGATTGGCGTGGGTATTATCTGTTTTGGGTGCATCCATATGTTCAAATACCAAAATTTCCTGAACCAGACGCTCTGCAAACATTCCAAGTTTATAAATGCAGGCATTTGGATCAGAATATAGATAGTTTTCCGCGTTAGCGCCTAATTGTGCCAGCACAGGCCAATACCTGTTTAGAAATTCAAAGTTGGATTTCATAAAGCCCAAACCTCCTATTTCCTGTACAATTCATCCAATGTTTTCCCATCTTTATTTTTCCACTCGGTCCAGCCGTTTGTGGAACCGCCGAGAACAAAATCGCTGGCGCCGCTCGGCGTGTTGAATTCCAGTGTGATTTCCAAAATATATTTACCTTCGGTTTTTACGATGGATTGTTTTGACAGCAATTCTTCCCGCTGGCGGTTATACTTTTGCAGATGCGCGGGTTTTTCCATATGGATCTGCGAGCCTTCCAGCACTTCAAACTTTTCGCCGTCATAGACGCCGAAAGCGGCGATACCGTTGCGAGTGGTGTGTAAACTTTCAGCTTCGCTTAACGCAGCTTTTGCATCGTCTAGCTTATAACCTTGTGTTGCCATGATGAACTGAATCTCATCGTAGATTTCTTCAACTGCGGCAAGGTCGTATTCATCGATCTCATATTTTGGAATCACAGTATTTTCGACTTTATAACGTTTGGATTCCTGCGCTTTTATGATCGCAAATTTTTCGAGACCGCTGATCATATCCAACGTAAAGGTTTTGTTTTCGGCGAGGAACATAATCGCCTTATTCCAAAAATCTTTGGAACGGTTGTGGTCATCTAGACGCGCAATGCCGTTGCGTGTTTGCCCGATATAAAGCTGAGCGATTTTATTGGTATCATTTTCATAAATCAAGTAATAGATCCCCGGACGGTGTATACCGGAAATGTTTTTTGCTTCTGAAAGCAGCGGGCGGGGAATAACATAAGTCGTCATGGTAGAAAGATTCCGACGGATGGAACGGATACCGTCAGGCTGCCCGTTATGATAAATTGTTTCGAGTTTTTTACTGATAGCCATAATTACGTTCCAATGTACAGCAAATTTTATAATTTGTAATCCTCCACCAACCCATACGCTTTGCAATAAGTCAGCATCGCCTGAAGTTACAGCTTGTTGGCGGAAAGCTTACGTTAGGTAACGGTTTTCTCTTTGTCATCGGCTTTAAGCTTCACCATCTTTTCTACAGTGGAGTCATACTGCGAAAGGATAGATTTTAACATTTTTTCGAATGCTGCCAATCTCTTTTCATCCATTATTCGAATCACCAATTGATATTTAGTCGCAACGTCGGGCTTTATATATGCCTTAACGTCGCGGATCGTTTACTTCGTAACATATATTAAAAGACTAATATAATTATGCAGTAAAACATGTAGAAAATCAACGATTTTTGTCGAACTGTGTAGAGCAACTAGTGTGACATAGAGCAACTGGCACACCGCAGAACAACCGGAAAAACGGTTTTAATTTATTTGTTTTATTTTAGAGTAAAAGGTCATCAGTGGGATTCCGCCGAAATCTGCAAGATACTATTTATCGAGAAACATAATTATGAGACAAGTAACAGCAAAATGCATTGAGGATGTAAACAAAAAACATACGCTCTATATAAATGAAATGGGAAAAGGTGAAAATAGCGTAGTATTTAAAAACCGCCTTCTTTTGTGGTGTGGCCAAATATAAGACTGAAAGCGATGTTTTCCTTTGATTAGATGAGTGCCGCTTGCCATTAATTCTTGCCTTCAATTTGCCATGACAGGCTGCTCGGTTCTCAACTATTGTCTTTTATCGGCCCTGCCGGGGGGAGGTTCCTATAAAAACGCCTTTTTCCTTCTGTTTTATAGGAGTACCCCCTATAAATTCATTGCTTTTTTACAGTTTTATGGGAATTTTGCAAAGGGAGTAAAGACTTTATTTTGTTAAATGCATAAACATTTAAGCTGCCAGGAGACTTTTTCTAGTCGTGGGATTGTCGATTCTAAAATTATTATGTCAGAATATGCTGAATTTGGTCTAATCATGTCAGTAGCAATGCTTGACGATGTGTCTGCTTTTGAAGCCCTTGCTATCATTATCCCTATAAATCTTCTTTATTTGGACGTATTTATAGGAACCACTCCTATAAAATAACAAAAATTTCAGAAATTCGTGGAGTCTGCGCTTCAAACTTATTTAATTTTACTCATGATTATTCATGTTTATTCAAGCTTATGCAAATATACATGAATAAGATAAGGTGTTAAGAATTTATAGATTTATTTATAATGATAACTTTGAACAGCTTTGCACGGATACTTTATTGTTAAATCACGTACCATTCTATATCTCTATGTTGTGATTACAGCGTTATTCGCACGCCACTTTATACCTTATTCGCGTGCAATTCAGTGCGTTCATAAATAAAAAGGGCTGTCTCTGATCATTAATTTTGAGACAGCGCCTGTTCCATTTTTGGCGGAGAGACAGGGATTCGAACCCTGGGTCCCGTTAGGGACACGGCATTTCGAGTGCCGCACGATCGACCACTCTGACATCTCTCCGCGATTCATTTAAACCTTAATTAATATACCACATCCTCCAAATCATCGCAAGATGTTTTCTGCAACTTATCTATAGCCCAAACTATGCAATCTTAGGGCTACAGCTTGCCTATAGTCGGCTTTACATGATAGAAATCGCAGAGCGCGTCGTACTGGGCCTGCGCCTTTGCTGCCCGCGGACCTGCCGGATCAAATTTTTTGATGGCTTTTATCATTATGTTCCTGGCGGTATGTTCAAGGCTTGTAAACTCAATCATTGAAACATCATAACCCCTGCTTTCCAGCTTGAGGCCTCTTAGACCGTCAGTCAGATATTCTGTAAGACGGTCCTTTAAAATGCCGTGTTTGAGCATAGGCTGATGAAGATCATTTTTTATCTGCTTAAAAAGCTCGTGCTGACAGCACGGAACGCTAAGGATGACTTTAGTGTTCCACGACACCGCATTTATCAGGGCATAGTCGGTGGCCGTATCGCATGCGTGCAAAGTTACAACCATGTCAGCGTGGTCGTTTTTATAGTCTGCTATATCGCCGCGGAGAAAGCGGAGACCGCAGTAGCCCAGGTCGGAGGCGACTTTATTGCAGAAATTTATTACATCTGTTTTCAAATCCAGCCCTGTTATTTCCACATCGAGGCCTTTCATCAGCTTGAGGTAATGATAGATAGCAAAGGTCAGATAAGCTTTGCCGCAGCCGAAATCGATGATTTTGATAGGCTTATGAGAAGCTTTTTCCGGGGCCAGATATGGAAAAACATCGTCGATGATTTCAAGGAATCTGTTGATTTGACGGAACTTTGAGTAATGTTTTTGCACTACCTTGCCGTTGCTGTCCATGACGCCTAGGCGGATGAGAAAATCACAAGGGGTTCCATCGGGAATTATGTAGTTTTTTCTCTGTTATGGGAAAGAGAACCGGAAAGACCGATATGATTTGAATCAGCCAATTTTGTGGTAATCCTAGGCTTTTCTGTTTTTGCGGCCAAAACCTGGATATCATGATCTGCAGTAAAAACGTTGGCTTGCTTAAAATCCTTTTCCATAAGGTTGACGCAAAAATCCGGTGCTGTTGCGGCATCGATATTGGTGTGAGTAACTTTATTGTCAAATATGTATTCTGCCTGATAAGCTACCTCGCCGGCTAAAGCAATCGGCCTCACGGTTACTTTGCTATAGCTGAGACTTTTGCGGCGCTTTGCAGAAAATATCAGTTTTACGGGCTTGTCCTCCCTGAATATGCGTTCAAAGAATTCCTTCAATCCTTCCATTTTTCAACTCCCACGTTTCCTTCAATTATAATTATGCTTTTCCAATCATTGCTCTATCATTTTAACATAAAAACATTTTTTTATATAGTTCTTTTATCATCCGGGGCATTTCCTGAAGCGGAGTATTGATGATGCTGCTGGAGGCGAATTTGTAAGATGAATCCTATAAATCCGCCTTTTACTGCAAACTATTTCTATGGCCTTCTAAATGGCACGCCTAAAAAGTCTGCCACTGAAAGAGCCAAGTTTTCCGCAATGACTTCTATATTGGAAATTATCCAATTGGCGTCCTCCCAGTTGTCGTGATAGGCGATTTCCACCAGAACAGCCGGCGCTTTAGTTTTGCGAAGTTCAACCAGCGATGTGGTAGGCACAGTTGTGACCAGGGACGGAATGGGATAAATCATTTCCAGGTTGTTGGCGAATATTTCAGCTGCAGCCTTGCCTCTTGTGCTGTCTCTGTAATAGTAAACGTCAGGGCCTCTGAGCATGCCAGCCATGCTTTCAGGGGCGGCGTTGGAATGTATTGCCAAATGCAAATTGTAATTGCCGGCATTTGACATCGCTATAGATGTAGAGACCGTACCATTTGGGTCGTTTCTGCCGTAGCTTATTCCGCTGGCGTTGAGATAAGGTATCATCGCGTCCGTGATTAGGTTTGTGTAGTACTCTTCACTGTTTCCGGTAACGTATAGGTTATATTCCTGAGTCGAAGGACTTAGAAAAACTGAAGCCATTAAAACACCTCCAAAAGTTCATATGTTTAATATATGAAAAAAGGGACGAAAAGGTGAAAAACTGAGCTGAAATACGATTAAACCGCAGCGAGGATTTACAACAAAAATATATTATGCTTCGAAAGGTATTATTTTTATGAAAGTTCTGGCACAAAATTACTTTAACGAAGTAAAGGATAAATACGCTGAAGCGAGACCCAACTCGCTGAGATTACACAAGATGGCTTGCAAATATCTTCCGGGAGGAGATACAAGAACGGCCACCTTTTTCATGCCTTTTCCAAATTTCATAGAGAAGGGGGAAGGCGCTTACATGTATGATGTGGATGGCTTTAAGTTGTTGGATTTTCAAAACAACTATACGTCGCTCATTCATGGCCATGCTCATCCGGGAACTGTTGAAGCAGTAAGAGAGCAGATAGCATTGGGCAGCGCGTATACGGCGCCTTTTGAAAAGCAGATAGAGCTAGCCAGACTGCTTACAGAGCGGTTTCCAAGCATGGATTTGGTGAGATTCACCAATTCAGGTACGGAGGCCAACATGCATGCTCTCAGAATAGCAAGAGCATATACAGGAAAGGCCAAGATAATCAAGACTGAAGGCGGATACCATGGCACTACAGATGTGTTTGAAGCCAGTGTAGACCCTAACATTAAAAAAGCAGGAACGTTGGATCAGATAAAAGTCATTCCTGAAAGCAGAGGAGTTTCGGCCAACGCTCTTAAGGATGTTATAGTAACTCCTTTCAACGATATACAGCGCACTGAAAAGGTGATAGAAGAAAATCATCAAGATGTGGCGTGTATGATAATAGAACCTGTAATGGGTTCTGCCGGACAGATTACGCCGGATATGGAATATCTGCGTTTCTTAAGGGAAATAACTGAAGAATACAATATAGTTTTGATTTTTGATGAAGTGGTAACCGGAAGGCTTTCCACCGGGGGAGCACAAAAATTCTATGGTATCACTCCTGACATTACTACGCTTGGCAAAATCATAGGCGGAGGTACGCCTGTGGGGGCTTTCGGCGGTAAGCGGGAAATTATGGATATGTACGATCCAAGGCAAAAGAAAATGTATCATTCCGGGACTTTTAACGGCAATGCTGTTACTATGGCTGCAGGTTTGGCTGCTATGGAAGCTTACGATGCTTCAGCAGTGGACTATGTCAATAGTCTGGGGACTTTTTTCAAAGAAGGTGTAAAGGCGATTTTCGGCAGGCTGGGGCTTGACATGCGAATCAGCGGAGTCGGATCTATATATAATATCCTTTTCACCAACAAGGACGTTAAGAATTACAGAGATGTGGCAGCTGCCCATGAAGAATTAAATAAGATACTTTATCTGGATCTGCTTGTACGAGGAGTTTTTGATGCTGAGCGGGGTATGTTTTGTATGTCTACTGCCATGAGCAGGGCTGATGTGGAGTTCGGCCTGTTGACTTTGGAGGAGGCATTAAAAGACATGCTTCCCGTTATAGCTGATGAAGCTCCTGAACTTTTTTTGTAGAACAGATTAGTCTTTAAAAAAGCCGAAATGGTAAAGGGCTATATTCGGACGAAACAGAAATTGGACTCATTTAATGTGGTTTATGAACTGATTTACTGTTATGCGGACGCCAATATAGACAGAAATTATTTTACTTTTATTATTGCCAGGAGGTGAAGACATTATGGAAAAAACCGCAAGACAACCGAGAAGGCCGAAAGTGTGGGAAGCTTTACTGCCAATTGTGGTATTGCTTGTAACTATGGTTATAGGCACATTGGTATGGGGCGCAGACCCACATATACCGCTGGTATTATCGTGTATTGTAACTGCCATTGTTGCAGCTGCATGCGGAAACAGCTGGGAGACCATACTTACGGGTGCATTGGATAGTATCAAGAGTGCTATTGAAGCCCTTGTGATAATCATGTGTGTAGGTATGCTTATCGCTTCGTGGATATGGTCAGGTACCATGCCTGCGATGGTGTATTACGGTCTCGACCTTATCGCACCAAGCGTGTTCCTGTTTGTAGGAGCGTTGCTTTGCGGCATTGTAGGACTTGCTACCGGTTCCTCATGGACGGCTTCCGGAACTGTAGGAGTTGCACTTATGGGCGTTGCTATGGGTCTTGGAATAGACGCTCCGATTGCAGCAGGCATGGTAATATCCGGAGCCTATATGGGTGATAAATTGTCACCTATGTCAGATAGTACTAACGTGGCGGCTGCAGCGGCCAGGACACCGCTTTATGACCATGTAAGAGCTATGATGACCACAACTATACCAAGTTTTTGCTTAGCTCTTTTGATTTATTTAGTTTTAGGATTTATAATTATCGATGAACAGGGTTACGATATCCATTTGGCTACTGATATTCAGCAGACCATTCTTGATAATTTCTACATTTCACCTTGGATAGTTTGCCCTGTACTGGTTATCCTTTTCGCAGCTTGGAAGAGAATTCCTGCAATCCCATCGTTGTTGCTTGCAGCTGCGTTTGGTGTAGTTATTGCCATCTTCGCTCAAGACGCTCCTTTGGCAGATGTGATGATCGGACTGCAGACGGGATTTGCTGCGGATACAGGCAGCGAGGTTACCGATTCACTGTTGAACAGAGGCGGTATTGACTCCATGATGTGGACGATTTCCCTGATTATGTTTGCCTTGGCATATGGAGGAATCCTGGAGAAATGCGGTTTCGCTGAAACTTTGATGGGCGGATTTGTAAAGCGTATCAAACGTGTTGGCGGTTTAGTAGCTGCAACTATAGTTACCGGTATTGTATGTGATATTATTCTTACTGACCAGTACTTGGCTATCATGGTGCCTAGCAGACTTTATGCTAAAGAGTTTGATAAAAGAGGCCTCAGCAGAAGCTTCCTGTCCAGAACTACGGAAGACGGCGCTACTTTGTGGTCTCCGATGATACCATGGAACGGCTGCGGAGCTTATCAGGCTGCTACTCTGGGAGTTTCCAACTGGGATTTCATGCCGTTTGCTTTTATGAACATCATCAATCCAATCTATGCTATAGTAATTACATATTTAGGCATAGGCATAAAATACAAGGAATATGACGGACTTACAGGAGCTGAGCTGAAAGCTGCTAAAGCTAAAAAGAAAGCTGAGCTGAAAGCTGCTAAAGAAGCAGGAAAAAAACAGTAAAGTAAGGCTGTTTGATGATATGCGAGAATATATTCCTATTGATGTAAAAATTATACGAAAGTCTACAAAAGTAGTTGCTATGGCTTTAGGGGTGCTTTGCCTTGTTGCCGGCGTATATTTCCAATCAATATATGCGATAGTAGTCGGTGTGTTTATTTTAGCCGCTATGGTATTGAACAAAAAAACGGCGGTGACGGAAAGAGGAATAGAAGTAACTTATGACATGGTATTGTTTAAAAGAGTGGATTTGTGGAGTTTCGAGGAAATTCGAGAAATACACAAGGAACTGTCTCCTGACGGGAGAAAATATGCGTTGCATATGATGAAAGATATCATGTCCAAGCGCTTAGTTTTTCCTATTCCTGAAGCAGAAAAAGTCATTGCGCTGGCTGTTGAAAAGAACCCTAAAATCCATGTTGCTTATGTCGACTGATGCCGATGTGGCTTGACGTTGATACGGACTGCTGACGATGCGGCTTGCTAAACTTCAATGTTCATTAGCTTCATAAGAAGCGTCCGACTCACTTAAACCACATAGAAAAACGTCCCTTTTCGAAGCGTTTATCGCTTACTGAAAGGGGACGTTTGCTTATCTCATAGCTTTGTCAGAGCTGCAGTCTCCTCAGAACCGTAGCTTTGTCCGGGTTACGGCTTTCCGAGCCGGGTCTCGGCTTTTATCAACAGCGCAGCGGCAAGCTGCGTAATACTTTTATAGAAAAATGTGATACTTTGTATCATGGTTTTCCCGTATAAGTATCAATGGTCGGGCATCAGGGCCCTTGCTGTTTAGATATTTCGTCGCAGGTTGGTCCGCATTTTTGTAAATATGGCCTGCATTTTTTAAATCTGATTTTTCATAAAAATCACAAGCGCATAGATTGAATTTTTTCCTTTACTGTGATAAAATAAATCAATTATGTGATTTTGTTATTCTTATTTAGAAAGAAGGCTTAATATAAATGGACCAAAAGCAGAAGATTATAAACATCGCTGTGATAGCCCATGTAGACGCGGGCAAGTCCACATTGGTTGACGCTTTTTTAAATCAGAGCGGTGTTTTCAGAGCCAACGAAGAAGTAGTCGACTGCGTTATGGACAGCGATGATATAGAAAGAGAAAGAGGAATAACCATATATTCCAAGAACTGTTCAGTAATGCACGGAGATGTCAAGATTAATATAGTAGACACTCCTGGACATGCCGATTTTTCTTCAGAAGTGGAAAGAATTATGAAGACCGTGGATACGGTAATTTTGCTGGTAGATTCCAGCGAAGGACCTATGCCGCAGACCAGATTCGTGCTGAAAAAATCTTTGGAACAGGGAATAAACCCTATTCTGTTTATCAACAAATTGGATAAAAAAGACGCCAGAGTGGACGAAGTAGTGGATGAGGTATATGAGCTGTTTATGGATTTGGACGCCAACGACCAGCAGCTTGATTTCCCTATACTTTACGGAATCGCCAGACAGGGCATAGCTGTGCGTGACCCTAAAGACATAGAGGGCATGACGATCGGCGAAGGCGATGAGAAGATTAAGAAAAGTCCCGGCGGATACGGAGGCTTAGACCTTACTCCTCTATTTGAAACGATAACAGAACATTGCCAGCCTTATCCGGATTTCAGAGATGAGCCGCTGCAATTTCAGGTTTCAACCTTGGCTTATGACGATTATATAGGCAGACTGGGCATCGGACGTGTTACGAGAGGAACCATCAAAGAAGGCCAGACTGTGGCAGTTTGCAAGGCTGACGGCTCAATAGTACAGAGAAAGATAAATCAAGTTTTTGTATATAGAGGTCTCAAGCGTTCTGCCGTAGCTGAGGCAGAGTGCGGAGACATTGTGGTAGTGTCAGGTATAGCGGACATCTCCATTGGAGAAACTATCTGTGATCCGCAGAATCCTGAAGCTATGGAGATGATCCATATAGAAGAGCCTACTTTGAGCATGAACTTTATGGTCAACAAGTCGCCGTTTGCAGGAAAGTCGGGCAAATTCGTAACCAGCAGGCACATAAGAGAGCGACTGGCAAAAGAGTTAGAGGTCAACGTGGGACTTCTGGTAGAGGAAACTGACTCAACCGATTGCTTCAAGGTATCGGGAAGAGGAGAGCTGCATCTTTCTATTCTCATCGAGAACATGAGGAGAGAGGGATATGAATTGGCAGTTTCCAAGCCTGAGGTTATAATGAGAAAAGGCGATCACGGACAGCTGCTGGAGCCTATAGAAGAGGTAGTTATAACCGTTCCCGATGAATATGCGGGCACTGTCATCAATAAGCTGAATATCAGAAAAGGCATGATGACACAGATGGCAGCAGAAAACGGGTATTCCAGGCTTGAATATTTGGTGCCGACCAGAGGGCTTTTAGGATATAGAAGCGAGTTTATCAACGATACTCATGGAGAAGGAACCATGGTTAGAAGGTTCGATTCTTTCGATGATTATAAGGGAGAAATTCCACAGAGAACTAATGGCGTGGCTATTGCGCAGGAAGAGGGAGAATGCACTCCTTATGCTCTGTTCAACATAGGAGAAAGAGTTCAGATGTTTGTGGAGCCGGGCACAAAAGTTTACGAAGGCATGATAGTCGGAATGAATTCCAGAAGCGACGACATGGTAGTAAATCCATGCAAAGCAAAGCGTGTGAGCAACATGCGAGCTGCAGGTTCAGACGAGGCGATTAAACTTTCTCCGGCCAGAGTATTTACTCTTGAGGAAGCTTTGGAATTTATCAACGATGATGAACTGGTGGAAATAACTCCTGATGATATAAGGCTTCGCAAGAAACTCCTGCATGAACTGGAAAGACGAAGAAGCGGCAGAGTATATGAATAGATTTAGCTTTTGGATATATAGCCCATATATCAATGGTAAGGAGACAGAATGTTTGGTATAGAGGGAAAAGCAGGTCAGTATATCGAGCTGGCTATTGGAACTTTACTTATTGTTGTTGTAGGATTGCTCTTGATAAAGTTGATTCTTAAAGTCATAAAAAAAGCGTTGACCAAGACTACTTTAGACGGAGCCATGTACAAATTTGTGCTGAATGTGGTAAAAGCCGCGCTTGGAGTCATCCTTATTGTGGTATTATTAGGATATCTGAGAGTGCCTACTGCACCGCTGGTGACCGTCCTCGGCGCTGGAGGAGCGGCTGTGGCTCTCGCTTTAAAAGACAGCCTGGGCAACATTGCCGGGGGAATAATAATTTTAGCTAACAAGCCTTTTAAAAAAGGTGATGTTATAGATGTAGCTGGAACTAATGGGATGGTGGACAGCATAGATCTCTTGGTCACAACGCTGAAAACCTTTGACAACAAGGTGATAACAGTCCCAAATGGTACCATAACAACCTCCGTGATCGTCAATTATTCTCAGGAAAATCTAAGAAGAGTTGATTGCGTTTTCGGAATAAGCTATGATTCGGACATCGCGAAGGCAAAAGACGTCCTGCTTGCAGTCGCGAACTCATGTCCAAACGTTATGAAAGAACCGCCTCCTGTGTGCGGCGTATCAGACCATGGAGAAAGCGCAATAGTGCTTGATTTGAAAGTCTGGTGCGAAACTTCTGTATACTACGATGTCAAGTATTATCTGGAAGAGCAGGTAAAACTATCGTTTGATGAAGCAAATATAACAATACCATATCCGCAGATGGACGTACGCGTGATAAAGTAATTTTTTAGGGAGAGTAAAGAATGGGAGAAATTAAAAAATTCAAAAGAGTATTGGTTGCTAACAGAGGAGAAATTGCCATAAGGGTATTCAGGGCATGCCGTGAGCTGGGTATCAGGACTGTGGCTGTTTATTCTGAAGAAGATAAAAACGCTCTGTTTAGAACCAAGGCAGATGAAGCATATCAGATAGGAAAAGGAAAGACTCCTGTAGGTGCATATCTGGGCATTGATGAAATTATTTCACTGGCAAAGGCGAAAGGCGTAGATGCTATCCATCCGGGATACGGATTTTTAGCTGAAAACGTGGAATTTGCTGAATCCTGTGAAAAGGCAGGCATTGAGTTCATCGGACCTACTCATGTAATGATGGACAGATTGGGAGATAAGATAAAATCTAAAATTGTTGCTAATTCAGTAGGAGTTCCTACCATACCGGGTGTTGAAAAGGCTATAGCCTCTGAAGAAGAGGCTGTTGAGTTTGCCGCGAAGTGCGGGTATCCTGTTATGCTGAAAGCGGCAGCAGGCGGCGGCGGAAGAGGAATGAGAATCGTACATAACGAAGAAGAACTTCTTCCTCAGTTCAGAAGCGCCAGAAGCGAAGCTGAAAAGGCTTTCGGCATTGATGATATTTTCATCGAAAAATATCTTGAAAACCCGAAACACATAGAAGTTCAGATATTAGGCGACAAGTACGGCAACATAGTTCATTTATATGAAAGAGACTGCTCAATTCAGAGAAGACATCAGAAAGTAATTGAGTTTACTCCGGCGCTTTGCCTGACAGATGAACAAAGAGAAGCTATATGCCAGGATGCTCTCAAAATAGCGCGTGCCGTTAATTACAGAAGCGCAGGAACAGTAGAGTTCTTGGTAGATAAACATGGAAATCATTACTTTATTGAAATGAATCCTAGAATTCAGGTGGAACATACAGTTTCGGAAATCGTTACAGGAATTGACATAGTTCAGGATCAGATCCTTATCGCTGAAGGTTACAGCTTGGATTCACCTGAAATTGCCATTCCGAATCAGGAATCCATTAAAGTTACAGGTCATGCTATTCAGTGCAGAATCACTACCGAAGATCCTGTAAACGATTTCATGCCTGATACAGGCGTGATAGAAAACTACCACAGCCCTGCAGGCTTTGGTATCCGTCTTGACGGCGGCAATGGATTTGAAGGCTCTGAGATTACACCTTTCTACGACAGCTTGCTGGTTAAAGTCACTGCATTCAGCAGAACTTTTGAAGATGCCAGAAGAAAGGCCATAAGAGCACTTTCTGAAACCACTATTAAGGGAGTAAAAACCAACATCGCTTTCTTATTTAACGTGCTCAATCACGAAACATTTAAGAAAGGCATGTGCGACACGGGATTTATCGCTAATACGCCTGAACTTTTGAATATAACTAAGGTGCAGGATAAGGAGCTTAAAGTTATCGAGTTCCTGGGCAATAAGTTTGTCAATGAAACCAGAGGCAAAAAGCCGTCCTTTGATGTGCCTGTATTCCCTAAATTTAAGCAAGAAGAGATTAACGCTCTCAGCGGAACCAAGCAGCTTCTGGACGAGAAAGGCCCTGAAGCAGTAGCTGATTGGGTTAAGGACCAGAAAAAATTGCTCATAACCGATACTACCATGCGTGACGCTCAGCAGTCACTGATGGCTACTCGTGTGAGAACCGTAGATATGGAAAAGATTGCTCCTGCTGTAGCTGTTTACGGAAAAGATTTGTTCTCCGTAGAAATGTGGGGCGGAGCTACTTTTGACACGGCATATCGTTTCTTGAAGGAGTCTCCATGGGAAAGACTGGATACTTTAAGAGCTAAAATGCCTAACATTCTTTTCCAAATGCTCATAAGAGGCGCCAATGCCGTAGGTTATAAGAACTATCCTGACAATGTGATCCGTCAGTTTGTCAAGGAGTCGGCTAAAGGCGGTATAGACGTATTTAGGATATTCGACTCCCTCAACTGGATAGAAGGCATGACCGTAGCCCTCGATGAAACTCTCAATCAAGGCAAGATTGCGGAAGCATGCATCTGTTACACCGGCGATATCCTCGATGAATCGAGAACGAAATATAATCTGAAGTATTATGTAGACATGGCCAAAGAGCTGGAGAGAAGAGGTTCGCATATCCTGGGAATTAAAGATATGTCAGGATTGCTCAAGCCGATGGCAGCTCAAAAGCTTATCTCTACGCTGAAACAGGAAATCGGAATTCCTATCCACCTTCACACTCACGATACGTCCGGCAACGGCGTTGCCACCATACTGATGGCAGCCCAGGCAGGCGTAGATATTGTGGACGCTGCCTTCAACTCCATGAGCGGACTGACTTCTCAGCCGGCCCTCAACTCAGTTGTAGCAGCCCTTCAAAACTCTGATAGAGACACAGGCATAGATCCTGATAAGATTCAGAAAATTTCCGAATACTGGAGAGATGTAAGGCCGGTTTATGCAGGCTTTGAGTCTGAGCTGACCACTTCAACGGCGGAAATTTACAAGTATGAAATTCCTGGAGGTCAGTACTCCAATCTGAAACCTCAGGTAGAAAGCTTTGGTCTAGGCCACAAGTTTGAAGAGGTTAAAGACATGTATAAGACCGTAAACGAGATGCTGGGAGATATTATCAAGGTAACTCCTTCATCAAAAGCTGTCGGCGACATGGCTATATTCATGGTACAGAATGGCCTGACTCCTGAAAATATCTATGAAAAAGCTGAAGGAATAGATTTCCCTGATTCCATAGTATCTTACTTTGAAGGCATGATGGGTCAGCCTTACGGCGGATTCCCTGAAAAGCTTCAGAAATTGGTGCTCAAGGATAAGGAGCCTATTACCTGCAGACCTGGCGAACTGCTTCCGCCGGAAGACTTTGAAGCTATCAGAAAACACCTTCAGGATGAGCTTGAACTTGAGGGAACCGACAGAGAGGTCATCAGCTATGCTCTCTACCCGAAGGTATTCGAAGACTATGTGAAGAGCATAAGAAAAGACGGCAACTTCCGTTACATGGGTTCTGACATATTCTTCCACAGCCTGCAGGAAGGTGAAACTTGCGAAGTCAAGCTGGGAGAAGGAAAAGTCCTGATGGTTAAGCTTCATGAAGTCAGACCTGTGGACAATGACGGCTTCAGAGAAGCTGTCTTTGAGGTTGACGGAAACCGCAGGATAATTAAGATCAAGGATAACGATGTAACGGGTCATTCCTATAATTCCGTGCTTTATGCCAACGAGGACGACCCTATGGAAGTAGGAGCCAATATCCCGGGGAATATAATCAAGGTGCTGGTCAATGAAGGCGATGCTGTAGAAGAGAAACAGCCTATAGCTATTATCGAAGCCATGAAGATGCAGACCAACATTTTGGCTACAGCTAAGGGAACGGTGGAAAAAATCTATGTTTCTGAAGGACAGCAGGTTAAAGCCGGAGAAATGGTGGCTAAGCTGAAATAATGATGTTAAAAAAAGGGTGTTTCTCCACCGTTTAACGGTTGGGGAGACACCCTTTTTACTTATGGGGCATATAAGCCCCGCCGATCATGCATAGCATGAGCGGCAAATAAACCACCCGCTATGCGGCAATGTCATTAAGTTAAGGCAGGAACAATAAGTATGAAATGACATGTTATGA
>UQEW01000030.1 GCA_900540145.1 uncultured Eubacteriales bacterium | reverse complement strand
CTTATATGATTTCCTGCTTTATGGTGTAACATATGTTTGACAAACCTACAAAAACGAAAAGAGTATGCTACGGCCGCCGCTGTAACTGCTTGCCGTACAGCGTTTAGCAAACAGCGGCCGGCGGCCGGCTGGTCGTAAATTGTACAATCCACAGCGGCCGGCTGACAAAAAATCATTTTTTCAAGAAAATTTACACAAGCTGGTGCCAAATCCACGTCGAAATTTATCGAAAGCCGACGGGCCGCTGACTTTTTCTTATAAATTTTAAAAAAAAGTCTGCAAAAGTAGCTGTTTTGCGGACTTTTTTTCTCATTTTTATGATTTTTTACATTTTTCTCGCTTTCGCACTAACTTTCTGCGCTATAGCAAACATCTCTAAGCTTTTCAAATCTTCTTTCCCCCACTATCTGAAGGATCATCGGAAGGAGCAAGAGGGTCCCATAAGCCAGATAAAAAACGAAAGACAGCAGCGTCAAAGGCATCATTATGATTTGAGGATCATAATAAATGTGAGTCTGGTCTAAAGCCCAACCAATCATAACAATAGTCAATAACGCAAATATTCCAATGACAAAAGCTCGATCCCGATTGTCAAATCTATAAATAGAAAAAGCCGTCCTCCCCTTCAAAGAATACCCTCTGCTTTTCATGGATTGGGAACTCTCCACAAAGTTTTCCAAAGTCCACGTTATCAGCACGGACAGTATTCTTAAAGAATTACGTAAACGCACAAAAAAATTTCCTTGAGAGCTTCCTCTTCCTACTCCCTTCTGAGCAACGTTTATCTTACCGGCGTACTTTTTGGCTCTGGGCACCGTTCGCAACATCACCGATACGAATAGGGAAAGTTTAGGTGAAATCCTTCCGAAGACGTAAACCACCTTATCAGAAGAAAATATTGTCAAAAAACATGATAAAAATATTATGACAGCGCCTACTGTCACAGCCCTCTCCAATCCGTAAAAAACAGCCTCTGCCGTAATGCTGTTGCCCGTAAAATTCTGTCCGATAACAGTCACACCGAAATGGTTATAATAACTATACCACCAAGTATAAATAGCCATTGGTATCAATAAGCAAAGATTAAAGAGCAATGCTTTTCTCCCCTTTAGCTTGACAGAATATGCAAAAGCGCATAAATACGACAGCAGCACAAATACAGGATGGTTGAACCATATGGTAAGACCTATCGCCGCGGCGAAATATATTAAGTTTATCATAGGATGGTAGCTATCAAACCTCATGATTCCATCATCCCATACTTGAGTTTTATCCTATCCAGTTTTTCCATCATAGGCTTAGTAAGCAGCAGCATGCCTAAGGCTACAGCGCTGCCGTGGATGGCGTTTACAGGAATCCCTGCTAAATATATGGCAGCCACATCAAGCCCCGGCATCTGCATCATAGTAAATACAGTGCTGGTGTCCAGTATAGGTCCGGCAAAGCACAGTATCATAAGAAAGCCTATAACCGCATTGACAACAGGTCTTTTTTCCGATAAGATACCTGCCTTTGCCATGAGGCCGGAAGCGAAGCCTATCATTCCGAAAGAGAACATCTGCCAAGGGGTCCATGGGCCTTGCCCAAAAATTATATCGCTTATCAACATGCTCAATGCGCCGGTCATAAAACCTGCTTGAGGTCCAAAGGCCATGGCCGTTATCATCACCACAGCGCCCATAGGCTTAAAATGAGGCACAGCTATGAATATGGCTCTGGAAACCACAGCAATGGCGCACATTACCGCCAGCGTCATCAATTCTCTGGGCTGAGGCTTTCTGTGCTCAAAGCTTAAAAAAAACGGTATCATGGAATATATCATGATAAGAACGCTGGCTATGTAATACTTTCTATCTCCCAAATACCAGGAAATCCCTATGGTAATGGGTATGAGAACAACTATCACGACTATTACAGCCCAAAATCCTCTTCTTGATGACTTGCCCGCAATCGTCTTTTTCTCTATCTGTTGATTTTGCATAATTCTATCACATCCTCATTGGTTATGGCATTCTCAAATATGTGGCGGCTCATTCTGTTGGCAGCAGTAGTATAGAAACTGTTCTGCGAGAAGAATTTATCCGGCCTGTTGGTGGTTATCACGCCGCCGTCGAAAAACATGCCCACTATGTCAGCGTATTTGGCGCAAAATTCCACATCGTGGGAAACCATGAGAATGGTTACTCCTTCTGACTTAAGTCTGTTTAATATATCTGCGAATTTTATCTTAAAAAAGTTATCCAATCCCTTTGTAGGTTCGTCCAAAAGCAAAATTTTCGGTTCTGTTAACAGAACTTTTGCCAGCGCAGCTCTCTGCTGCTCACCGCCGGACAAATCATAAGGGTGATTTTCCAGAAGCCTGGTTATCTGACATGTCTCGGCCACTCTTTCGATTTGCGCTTCCTTATCTGTACATCCTTTAGGAAGCATTTCCAAAAGATCCTCCCTTACGGTTTTCTTTACAAAAAGGCTTTGAGGGTCTTGCGGAAGCATAGCCAAGTTGCCGTGAAACAGCTCATCGGAACCATACTTTTCTACTCGCTTACCGTCTATGAGAATCTGACCTCTATACGGCTTGCAAATATGACATATGGATTTCAGCATGGTGGACTTGCCGGTGCCGTTGCCGCCTACCATGGCGAATATCTTCTCTTTCGGCACGCTCAAGTTTACGCCCTTCAAAACGTCCGGAGCTTCCTTTTCATATCTGAACCAAACTTCTTTCATAAATATGGCCGGCGTACCGATGAACTCCTCATCCTCCGGCCTCTGTATCATAGGCGTCTTTATTTCCTTCTCCGCAAAGAGCTGCGTAAGCCAATTTCTGCCTTCTCTTACTGTAAGCGGACATCCCAGGTCGTTTTCAACACCATAGTATATCTGAACAGGTGATGGCATCGCTGCAAACATCTCGTTGTTATCTTTCTTTAAAAACTCTCCTATCTTGCCGGGTTCATCGATTGCAACGACTGCGCCTTCGTCCATGACCACGACCCTGTCCGACGCATGAAAAATATCTTCAAGCCTGTGTTCAGTGATTATTACAGTCGTGCCCAGCTCAAGGTTTATCTTTCTTACAGTATTGAGGAAATCAGCCGCAGCTATGGGGTCCAGCTGGCTGGTCGGCTCATCTAAAATCAGCACTGTAGGCTGCATTGCCATAATGGACGCAAGGTTGAGAAGCTGTTTCTGACCGCCGGAAAGCTCAGCTACATCACGGTGAAACCATCCTTGTATTCCGAAATAGCTGGCCATTTCAGCCACTCTGAGCCTTATGGTTTTCTGATCCATTCCCAAGCTTTCAAGGCCGAAGGCAAGCTCATGCCAAACTTTATCTGTGACTATCTGATTATCAGGGTTCTGCATCACATATCCTATCTTGCCAGACTGCTCTCTTAAACCCACTTCAGAAAGAGGCTTGCCCTCAAACACTATCTGTCCTGACATCTTGCCGTGAGGAGCAAGCACCGTCTTAAGGTGCTTCAGCAGCGTAGTCTTGCCGCTGCCGCTTTTGCCGCATACAGTTATATATTCTCCTTTTTCTATGTTGAAGGTTACATGATCAAGAGCAAGTCGCTCCCCTGCCGAGGGGTATGAAAAGCTTAAATCTTTGATCTCAAAATGTGCCATATTATTTCCTCCGTAATGTTAAGAACAGTAGGTATTGCCAAAAATATGAAGTACGCAGCTGTCGCTGCTATGGTAATCGGCTCAGTAAGAGGCGAAATTTCAATGGTAGGCGTATATGATACATGGGCGCCTCCCAATGCGGCACATACCAGTACCAAAAGTATCAGCGCCGCCATAAAAATCACGAGAAAAACATCTCTTTTGTCAAACCTGTATATAGCAAAGCTGCTTCTTTTCCCGCTGCCGTAGCCCCTGCTTCTCATACTGTCAGCAGTGACTATGCCTCCTTCAAGAGCCCACGTGGTCAGCGTAGACATGACAGTCATGCCGTTTTCTATCTTATCTCTTCTCGTACCGGCATCTCCGGCTTTTCCTATGCATTTTCTGGCTCCCGCAATCTGGGCAGCTTTTCGCTGAAAGCTTGGAATAAGTCTGAGTATCATAGACAATACGAGAGAAACCGACGGAGCCGCCTTGCCGAACATGTACAAAAACTTATCGCTGGTCATGACTGCGTTGTAACACGCAAACCATGTCAAAATCGATACGAACATGGCGGCTATGGCAATGCCGTAAAAAAGCGCTTCCAGCGTATAAGGCCTGCCTCCGAAATATGTAAACAATACTGTCTCCCCATTGGTATTGAAAAGCGGGTTTATGGCAGAAAGAACCACAAACAAAGGTATCATCCCTGCCAAAAACTTAAGGCTCCTGCTTTTGCGTATAGTTATATAATAGGCAAAAGACAGCAGCACAGAACACGCTAAAAGAGCGGGATGAACAAAGAACATGCCCAAAATCACTGCACCCATAAAAAACAGGAAATTAATTATAGGGTTATATGTAGAAAATATGTCTTTGTTCACTTCTCCTACCAATTCGCGGAACCTCCTACATCAGCGCCTAAGCCTTCACATGAGTACAACCACACTATAGAGTCTCCATCCTTTAATTTATATGCTGAGCATCCATAATTAGGGAACCATCCGTTAACTTTATACATCCATCCTGACTGAGGACCGCAATCGAACTCATACAGATGATTGATACCCTCGATATAGCTGCTTCCATATGCAGGAGACCATGAGGATTCCATCTGTATGCCCTTACTGTTGCAAGCCCTTTGCAACACGTCAAATACAGTCTCTCCTTCGTTAAATCCTACAGTAGTTTTTCGCAATATGGTGCCGTCAGAAGGAACATATCCCTCCTTGCCGGAGGTGAGTTTGTCCATATTGTTCAAAATGGTATCGCACCTTATTTCTATGGTACAGCTATAATCATATTTTGTGCCCGAACCGCTCTGTCCATCATCTGAATTACCGGAGCCGCTTGAACTTCCTGAATCACTTGAACTTCCTGAATTCCCTGAGCTGCCTGAACTGCCGGAAGATGAAGAAGTGCCGGAAGAACCGTTACCGCCTGAGGAAGAACCGGGATTGTTTCCTGTCTGATTCGTGCTTTCCGAATCATTTCCTGAAGAAGTATCTCTTTCAGAGCTTTCCCCATCCTCTTCATCTGCAGATCCGGCTTCCGCTGCTCTATCTTCTATGACCTTGTTGAGTTCTTCTTCGCTAAAGCACAGCTCATGGGACTTACCTGCATCTATAGCGTTTTCCAGATTGAATTGATTAAGGCTGTCTGCACTCAATTGAGCGACTTCCATCTCTTCTCCCACTATGGAAATTTTCTCGCCTGCTTGCGCAGTCAGACTTTCGCCGTCTCGTGCTGCAGTTACACTGCCGTAAAATACATTAATACCCATGGAGCCGGTTTGAACGTTGACTGAAAAAACGGCCTTTTCTGAAGTTATTTCATTGTCCTGGGCAATTATCTTCTGAAAATCACCTTCGTCATCTACAATGACAAAGGATTCCCCGGAAACCAGTTCCATAATGTATCGGCTTTCGTCAGATGCCTCCAGTTTTGCCTGTGAGGCTTCCGCCAGATTGTATGTATTGTCACCTGAACTTATGAGAATCTGTGCTTTTTCGTTGGTGGTTACCGTATCACCTGACATCAGCGAATCTCCGTTTTTTGCTTCAAAGGATACGCCTGAACGTTCCACGCTGACAATGCCGCTTACGCTCTCCGCTTGAGCCAAAGTGTCTTCGCTGTCCGCAAACCATCCTTTAACGGATCCTACCGCTACAATTCCGGCAGCTGCTACCAATACAATTACTACGACCATTATTGTGTTAAAAAGTTTTTTATTCTTCCTGCTTTCCAATTTTGTTTCCGCTTTCCTAAAAATTTTTTAAACTTCTTTATTTCTCTTCGTTCTTCTGTTGATTGCTAAGGCTGCAGCACCTCCGACCACTGCGACAGCAAACCATATATGTAATGCTGAACTGTCTCCGGTCTTCTCAGGAGAGACATCTATGGCATTTGATTGGCTGTCATCATGTCCCACACCTGTAGTTTCATCTCCTGTCTGTCCCACATCACTCATGTCGTAAAGGCTCGTCTTTCCGCTTATCATTCTGAAGTAAGCTGTCATAGCGTAATATGCCTGCTCCGTGGCCAGCTGGTCTATACCATGACCTGCTACATGCTCAAATCCCCCGCCTTCCAAATAATATCCTATTACAGCGTCCAGTACTGTATTGCCGTTTTTAACAAATCGGCTGTCGCTTTTAGGGTCGATGCCTATAGCTGAAAGAGCTGTCAAAACCTGAGCGCAAGATTCGATATTGGCAGATTCAAAGCTGCCGTATCCACCGTTGTCAGACTGACGCTCCGAAAGCAGTTCCAACGCCTTGTCTACAGCAGTTTTAACTTTTGCATCGCTGTCATAATACGGAGCCAGCGATTGAATAGCAATGGCCGTCATATCTATGTCCGCCGTCGACCCTGCCAGGCTCCATCCTCCGTCATCAAGCTGAGCATCCAATATGCAGTCGATAAGCTTTTCTCTTGTCACTTGATCTCCTCCGTCAAATACCTTTGGTATCTGGTAGTTACCGCTGTCAAAAGCTATTAGAGCATACATGACGCCGTTTATCCCCTGTCTCTGTATGTATTCCATATCGGAAATACCAATCAGCAGATTGTGTCCGGCCACATCTGTCACGTCACGGCCTATGGCCGTAAGAGCCAGTATGACTCTTGAATTGTCAGTGGATCTAGAGCTGTGCAGCTGCTCATTGTCATTTATATTTTCGCTGACGTATTTTTCTACATTATCATAGTATTCTTTATATAGAGTGTCCGGCACATCGTATCCTGCCCTGGCAAGACCGAAGATTATCCAGTCTCCTCCCACAGACGCAACAGATACACCGTTTTCTGCAGCCATGCCTGCCAGATACGCGCCTGTAGCTTCGTATGCGTTTCTGAGAACCTCATCATCCAAAGAACTCTGTCCTTCCGCTTCCTTCATCGTAAATGAAATATTACATTCCTCTTGTGTCACTGCGCTTCCTTGTACTGTCACTTCAGCGAATTCAGCGGTTTTTTCGCCGGAAGGCACGGCGCGGAATGAATAAGAATCGCCGGCAAACATCAAAAAGCTTATGTTTCCTTCTTCTGTCACTCCCATGTTGACGCTTCTGGATATTCCTCCTGAGCTGTCTGCATCTCTCACTTGTAAATTCTCTATAGTATAATCATCGCCGTATTTCCATCCTTCGTTGCCGCACGTCAAAACGGCAGTAAGCACTTCAAAATCAGCATTTTTTTCATCAACAATTACTGATACCGAGCCGGTCCTAGTAATACCGTCCTCAGCCAATCCTTCCAGCACATATCTGCCAGGCGTGATATCTAGAGTATATGTGCTGCCATCAAACTCTGCGTTGCTTAAAAGGTCATTGTTTTTTTCCGTATCTCCTGACGCATAAAGCATTGCCTTAGGAGTCTGGCTGTTCATGGTAAACTGAGCTGTAACTTGTGTCGGGTCGCCATCAGCTGTATTGACCGTAATGGTATATGTTTCCGCCGGCACATCGTCTGCTTCCACATTCGACGGAGTCCAGCTCGGATCACCGCATATAATATATATCACAGTTCCGTTGCTCACAGGGATAGCTTGTGTCGCTTTGTATCTCTGAGAATTGACATAAACACGCACTTGAAAGTTCTTGTTAGAAGCTTCGGGCTTTAAATATATCTCGGACACATCATCGTCAAGAGTGAGAGTATATTCCTTCGTATCTCTGTCAAAAGCCGGCGACAGTTGACCGTCGCTTATTTCAATAGCTTTAACCGTCTTGTCGTTATTACCCCAATATCCGCCCAGATCGCTTCCGCCTGTTACGGAATAAAGCAGCGCTACTTCATCTCCGTCTTCTACTATATATGATGTCGCATCAGCGAACCAGTCATTCAATGTTATCATCCATCCTGACATCCCCCCCGCATCAAAGTTTGACAGACCATCGACAGAACTGACATAGCCAGATGAAGATTTCATCTCTATCTTGTTTTCTGTTGTCGCTCTCTCCAGAACGTCAAACATCGTGGAACCTTCAGGCACTGTCACCTCAGTATCCAGCAGCGTCTGCTTCCACGCAGGCTTTCCGTTGTCCATATCCTCGGTAAAAGTTGTATTCTCGATCTTAACGCTTACCGTAACGCTGCTGTCCTGCGCAAAAGCCAGCGACGGCAACATAGCTGCTACCATGGTCACAACCATAAGTACAGCTAATAATTTCTTTTTTGTTTTGCTCTTCATTTTCTCCTCCTTAGCGCTGAGGATGAAACTTTAATAAAGAAGCGCCTATCCGCAAAGAGATGGCGCTTGAGAAATAATCTTTATTAATGCATTGGCAGAAAGTACCTTGTTAATAAAAACCACAAGTCTCACCTCAGAAGACTCAAAGCATAGCTTATGACAGGTCTACCGGCTCGATCCAATGTTATCTATTTATGTTACCTACTGGACGCCTTCCCAAAGCTATCGCTTCAGTGGCTACGCTCTTTCGTTGATCTTACGGTTGCTGAGACACAGCGCCGGACTTTCACCGGCTTCCGAGATGTCATAGCTGTTATTTAATTAGCGTATTTATTTTACTATATCTCATCTCAAATTGTCAATATGGCCTCCTGCACTCCTGTTATACAGCCTCCTGCAACCCCGTTATCCAAAGCCGAATGTTATCCGGAGCCGAATGTTATCCACCCGTGGTTTTACATTCTAAAGTGTACTGTGTTTTCTCCTGCTATTGACCGCCATAACAGCAGCGCCGCAAAGCATAGCCAGTACAAGCCATGAAGTCAGCGCCTCAGCATCCCCGGTCTTTTCGGGGGATATATCTTTCGCCTCGGAGATATCATCAGCACCGCCATCATGCGCTGTATCGATCTGCGAGCTGCCTTGGCCGCCATCGCCGGTCTGAGCGCCGCCGTTTCCGGCATCTCCGGTTCCCTCAGCGCTACCGTTTTCACCGTTATTATCATCTTCCGCTGCCCCGAAAGAAATCGACACATCGCTCATGTCATAAAGACTTGTATCTCCCGACATCATGCGTTCATAAGCAACCATAGCATAATATGCCTGCTCAGTTGCCATTTGATCCGTTCCCTGGCCTGTTATATGCTCAAATCCTTCTGATAAAGCATAATTTAACAAAGCATCCATCACCGTATAACCATTCTTAACAAATCTCACATCTGTAGCCGGATCTATTCCAAGAGCTGTTAACGCTGTAATCACCTGCGCACAAGATTCACTATTGGCTGCTCCGAAGCTGGAGAATCCTCCGTCAGCATTTTGAATTTGACTGAGCCATGTCAGAGCTTCCTCCACAGCGACTTTTACATCTTCGTCATCTGTGTAAGGTGCGAGAGCCTGGAGTGCCATAGCAGTTATATCAGGATCAGATTCCTGACCTGTCAATGCCCAGCCTCCATCATCCAAGCGAGCATCCAAGATATATTTAACCAGTTCTTGACGAAGGGATGTCGTATAGTCGTGAGAATCAAAGGCTATTAAGGCAAATATGGCTCCATTGATTCCTTGCTTCGTTACATATTCCATGTCTTCAAGGGATTCCAGAAGATTGTAGCCTGCCACATCGGTAGGGTCAATTCCTATCGCAGTCAAAGCTAAGATAACTCTGGAATTTTCTGTGGATTTATTATCATTAAGCTTAGCGGAGCCATTGTCCTTCAATGTATCTACTATATTATCATAATAAGCAGCCGCTGCAGTTTCATCCAGCTTTCCTGCTCTTGCCAATCCGATAATACTCCACTCATTTCCGTATTGAGCATCATCTTCTATTATAGATGCTATGTACATACCAGTAGCATCATAAATCTGCTGCCAGGTTTGCTTACTGTTTTCGGCTCTGAGCTCAGCAATCTTTAAAACAGCACTGTTTAATTTCGCCTGCTTGATTTCAGATACCAAAGCCTTGTCCTCATCGCTGAGAGCTTCAAATGCCTGACTGGCGCGCTCTACAGCGTCAGCATCAGCAAGAGTAAGTGAAGAAACGTCAGGCAAACCGTCAATAAGGTCTATGGCCTCTGCTGCTGTCAGTCCGGAATCATAATTTTCTTTGCTCCAGTCGTCAGTATAGTGGAATACTATTATATCCCCTTCATGCACTTCCTGCTGATCTATACCTGTACCATATGCTCCGTTGATAGTATACATCCAGCCGGAATTGCTGCCGTTGTCAAACTCGCTGAGTCCGTTAATCTCAGTTATGTATCCTCCGGAAGGGTTGGAATACGATATGCCCTTTTGGCTTAAAGCCTCAGTTATAACATCTATCACCTTAGCATCTTTTGAAACAATTACTTCCATCTGAGATATCCACTCATCCTTTATCGTGCCTTCAGCATACGAATGAACTTCTCCGTTATCCCCATGCTGTTCATCTCCGATAAGGGTAAATAACACTGTAATGGTATCTTCATCAGCCGGCGCCTCACTCTCAGTCACTTTAATCGGCTGATATACTGTCTTTCCACCATATGAAATTATCACATATTCATCTGACGTCGTAAGGTTCTGACCTGTATAGGTGTATCCCGTTACCTGTTCTCTGTTTCCGTTGTTGTATACGGCGGTTATCACCATGCCGCCTATGTCAAAGTTCTCTCCCGCGGTGTACTCTGTTTTGTCAGGCGGTGTTGTTATCTCTATGGAGTCAACCTCCACTTTCTTAACGGTTATATCTACCTCTGCTGTCACACCTCCGTATGAAACAGTTATATTTTCTGTCCCTGCTTCCAGCGGTTCGCTGGAAACGGAATATCCCCTAGTTACGATAATCTCAGTACCATCGGCATAAAGAACCTTAAGCTCTATTCCCTGTGGGTCAAAGGTTTCTCCTTCAAAATATTCTGTCTTGTTTGGTTCATTGGTAATCTCTATGGACTTTACCTCTTCATCTGATACCTCTGGAGCTATTTTCAACTCTATATCCGGTAATTGGCCGAAATAGGCAGTCTGCATACTGGCCGTAAAATTAGGATTTTTCCCTTCTTCGAGGGTAATGGCTCTATGATCTCCAAACGGGCTTCCAAAACCGCTGGCATAAATTGTACCCTCAGAAAGAGTAAGTGTATCTTTTTGGTAATCCTCAGGTACCACAGAACTTATAGTCTGAGTTTTTTTGTTTGATGCCACCTGATACTGATTGGAAGTGCTGTTCAAGCTGTTATCCGAACCTTCCACATCAGAATAAGTGATACGGGCGGACATATTATATACTCCGCTCAGCTTATTAACCGGATGATACACCGTATCAAACACTACGCTATAGGAATCGCCCGGCTTAAGCTCTGAACCGGGTGTAGTAAGATTATTGACAACTGCTTTGAGAGCCTTGGCAGTTATAACCTGATATATGCTGCCATTGTCGTCAGTTACTTTGACTATATTCCTGCCCTCGGTAAGGCTTACGGTGAAGCTTCCGTCGTCGTTTTCGTCCACTGCATTGAACCCATCAAACGTCATGGTTCCGTCCTCATATGTAGGATTGGCCACCTCCACCTTGATTTCTCCGCTGCCGCTCGGGTTCAGAGTAAAGCTGCCACTTTCGTTATACTCAGTGGTCTTCCCATCCGCTTCTGTCAGTTCTGTAAGGTAATATATGACATCCAGCTCTGCGTCCAACGCCTCTCCTGCCTGTTTGCCGCTGCTTGACGAACTTTTGATATTAAGTTCCTGATTGATTACAGCACCCGGTTCGGCTGTGGAGCTTGATTCGTCTACTGTTACTATAAAGGCTCCTGTATTTTCAGGCCATATGGCGCCGAAAAACGGTCCGCCTGCTGCGCTGATATTGGTCAGGGCATCATATGTTACAAGGACTACTGCAGTTCCTTGCTTTTCTGCCGTTATGAGTCCTGAATCTGATATGCTCAGCACATCGCTTTCGTTGCCCTCAAAATCTATGACTTTATAATTATAATCCGGCTCTATGAAATAGTTATTAATTACAGAATCTACTGTCTGCCAGTTTCTGATATTTACTATCTGGTACTCTTCCCTTTGCGAAAGTTCCAGATGGCCTCTTTCATTGATATTCAGATATATGTCGGCTACGTTATAATTGTTGTTGGAAGATGCATCATGTTCTACAGTCTTTTCTGTCTTTCCTTCAGGCTTTAGCTCTGCTTCCGTAACGGTGAGGTTATACGGTTCGGCATCTGAGCTTGGCGATGTAAATATGCCTGTATATGTCACATAATCCTCTCCGCTTATTCTGAAGTTGTATTTAGTATTGTCCGACAGTTGATAATATACCGTTTTCGTTCCGGCGTCCTCATCTATCGTTTGACTGGTTTTCTCCATCTCATTGAATAGTACGAAGTGGGTATTGCCCGGCTTTTGTCCCACGAATACCTCTGCATCCTCCGGAACCGTTATCATTACGTTGGTCTGCACTTCTACCTTCAGCAATGTCATTATAAGAGGAGCATCAATAAAATCCGCATTTGTCCCATAAGCAGTTACATAATATGTTCCAGGCTTGTCAAAGCTGATGGTAAAGTCTCCATTTTCATCGGTAACGACATCATTTATCTGTGTGACCTGACCGGTCTCTTCGTTCATAAGTCCAATTTTTGCCCCTTCTATCGCGCCCAGCCTGCCTTTGGTTACTCTATCCTGACCTGTATATGCGCCTCCGTAAGCATGGATATATCCCTGAAGATTCAGGCTGATGTCTTCTGATACAGATGCCGTGATTTCTGTAATTCTCTCCTGGTTTTGCTCAAAATACGTATAGAAATCTGAATACCAAGATGTGTCTTGTATCATGAAAAATTCTACATCCCCGCCATCGGTTAAAGGAGCCTCATTGACCATATAGCCGGTATATCCCATGGCGCCGTAGTCACTGTCCGGATCGTAAGGATAATCTCCATTGACAGCAAAAGAAACGGCTGTAGTGTTCTTGGCAAATATTTTGCGAATCGTTCCTCCTCTGTCTACTTGTAAATATTCTTGCGCTGTCTCCTCGTTGAACTGCTCACCGTAAATCAACTCATGCGCTTTGACTAAAGCGTCTAAAGCTGACACTCCTTCGGTCACATGGTCACCGTATCTGTACTCTTCGGCAAGATTTTCCGAAACACTGACCTTTTTTTGAGTTGCCAGCAAGAATTCACTGCCGTCTTGAACCGTAATGTCGATTGATACAGCTTGCGTGTTGTCTTCAGCTTCCGAAGCAAAAGCCGCTGATGGAATCATGCAAAAGAGCATCAATACGGTTAACAGAACGCACAGCAATTTCTTGCCGCCTTCATTTCTTGTACTCATGTACTTCTCTCCTTTCTGGTTTTCATATATTGGGGCTAAAAAAGCACCCATCTGTCTGAGAGGGTGCTTTGGATTTCTGCATACGACCGCACGAAAAAAATAACGTGACCATATGTCAAAATTCCGCAGCCCTATCTCAGAAGACTGACGTTCCTACTGGTGACAGGTCTCCCGGCTTGATCTTTACAGTCTACTCGGAATACCTTCCCAAAGCCTGATTAATGCTTCAGTGGATTACATCCTTTCGTAGATCTTACGGTTGCTGAGACACAGCGCCGGACTTTAACCGGCTTCCGAGATGTCACCGCATATCTTGCTATTATATTTTAAGGAGACGAGGCGGCGCATAAGGTTTGCTTATATCGTCAAAGCGGCCGCCTCATCGGATGAAAAGACTCGAAAAAAAGGCACTCTTTCTGAGAGTGCCTTTACGAAAACCACGCTTTGTACGGCCAGTCGGTGCAAGCTCAATTCCACGACCCAAACTGCATCGCCAAAACGTAAATAAAAAAATCGCCGTCTCACCTCAGAAGACTTGATGTATAAAGCTCCAGACAGGTCTACCGACTTAATCTTTATATCCTACTCAATACGCCTTCCCAGAGGTATGAGCTCCAGTGGCCGGCAATCAAATGCCTGTATTTTTCGTGGATTACACGGTTGCTGAGACACAGTGCCGGACTCTCACCGGCTTCCGATTATGTCATAGCTTAATTCAGTATTCTATTAAATATATTTTACTATTAGAATATTAATTATGTCAATATGCAAAATCACGTATTTGTCACATGTCTTTGCCGCAAATACCACAATGGCTATCTCATATCGTAATAAGATATCCAATAAGCAATGAAAGCAATATGAGGAAAATCCCCATAGATATGAAGATTACAGACGTTATGCTCATACCTTCCGGTTTCTTCTCAGCGAAGGCTTTTGCCGGATTATCAGGGTCGTACCATACAGTCATTCTCTCTCCTACAGGCCAGAGTTCTTCTGCCATCTTCTTTGTATTAGTGGCCGCTCCCATCGGAATCACCAAATAATCCTTTTCTGAAACGTAAGCTCCTTTGTCTACATATAAGTTGCCGGGAGAAATTTTCTTTTTTGTTATCACTCCGCGAAACCTTCTTATAGTTTTATATGTACGCCCGCTTACACGGTATTCTATAATGGGAAGCATGACGCCTCCGCCTCTGAAAATGTGTTCTACGATACGCCCGGTGATTCTCTCAGTGCACCGCACAGCCTTCCTCTTGCGAAAAACCCAAATTAAAATTCCAATAGCTAAAATCAGTAAGCCTATTCCGCCTACTGTTAATATTTCTATCATTGCAATCTTGATATCAGACAATTTTCCCTACCATCCTCTCTGTTGCAGAGTCTAACACAATCATTCTAATATCATAGCAAATGCAAATCAATAATATTTGTAAAAATATTTATTTTATCATAGCAAAAAGAGGCCTCCTGCATTAACGTCTGTTTTTCGTCAATGCAGGCTGCCTCTTTTTTTGACTTCGCAAATATTTACAATATTGCATCTTTAAAAAGATCTGTATTTGTATCTACCTGTTTTTATACCTGATATACCTTCCGGAGTTATCGCTTACTATCTTTCCGTGATCAGCAGCGATATTTCCACCGACAAGTACATAGTCTATGCCCTCCGGTACAAGGGTAGGCTCCTCGAAAGTAGCCTTGTCTGCTATGGTGTTTTCGTCGAAAATCACAATATCAGCATCCATGCCTTCCTTTATCTCGCCTTTTTCCGATAACCCTACTCGGTCAGCCGGCATAATGGTCATCTTCCTAAGGGCTTCGATAAGGGTCATTATCTTTCTCTCTCTGACATACTGCCTTATGACTTTAGGAAAAGTTCCGGCACCGCGTGGATGTCCGTGTCTGTGAACAAAGCCGCAGTCGCTTCCAACCATGACGAAAGGAGCTCTGTATGCCATCTCTACTTCTTCTTCATTCATAGCAAATACGGCTACATGAAGATCCGGGTCTTCCTTTCTGAGTTTCTCAAAAATTTCTTTAGTACATCTTTGATTTACATACGGTCCATCGAGAACTAATATATCGCTGTAAGTTTTCCCCCATCTATCAAAGCATCCGTCGTCAAATACAGCTGTTCCTATGCCGGTACAAAAAGCGCAGTACGGATAGCAGTCGGCAGAAATATCTACTCCAGATTCTCTGGCATCTTTGATAATGTCAAGAGTCTCTTTCATATACCCAACAGCGCTGCAGCTTCCTATATGGGACATTTCAATTCCGTATCCGGTAGCCTTGGAAATCTCTATGAGTTCTCTGGTTGAATCGGGAGCCTGAGGACCGTCCTGTCTGAAATGTACAGCGATAAGATATCCTTCCTCTTCAAGAGCCTTAGTCAGCTCTATGGTTTCTTCCGTAGTCACTCCGGGAGCATACTCAAAGCCGCAAGAAATACCTACAGGCTGATATTTTCTAAGACCGCTTAAAGCTATCTTCATCTTGTCCAGCTGTTCTTTGGTAGCGGCTTTATATCTGTCATCGGCTCCTGCCAACTCTCTCAGATAATTTTGACCTACAAAAGTCATCAAATTGATAGGAGCTCCATCTCTCTCAACTCTTTCCACCAGCGTTTCTATCGGGTTATAATTGTCGCCGCAGTTTCCCAATATCTCAGTGGTTACTCCCATGAGCAATCCTCTTCCGGCAGTAAAGAAATCGTCTTCCTTATTGCCCACAAACTCGTCCTCATGGGAATGGATGTCGATAAATCCCGGCGAAACAATTTTACCTTCAGCATCTATGACTTGCTTGCATTCTTCTGTCACATTGCCTACTTTTTCTATCTTGCCTTCATGAATCAGTATATCAGTATGGATCCAGGAGTCGTTTTCAAAGTCAGGGATTCGCCCGTTTACTATCTTAAGATCCTTCATCTCTCCTCCTTTTTCTAAGCATCATGTTCTGCTTCAAAATCTATTTCACCTGCAAAATGACATGCTACATAATGGCCTTCTCCCATCTCTTTAAAAGAAGGTTCAGTCGTCTCACACAGCTCTGTAGCAAACTTGCATCTGCTGCAAAATCTGCATCCTTCCCCTACATCTATAAGGCTAGGCATATCTCCGCTAAGCAGCATTTTTTTGCGGTTTCTTTCCTTAGGATGAAGCGGCGGTACTGAAGACAACAGCCCCATGGTGTAAGGATGAAGACAATGAAAATAAATATCATCAGTCTTTCCCAGCTCCATTACCTTTCCGCCGTACATTACGCATATTCTGTCGCTCATATATCTTACTACGGAAAGGTTGTGGGTTATAAATATATACGTCATGTTCAGTTCTTTCTGCAGTCTCAAAAGCTCGTTGAGAGTCTGCGCCTGCACTGATACATCCAATGCGCTGGTAGGCTCATCAAGGACCAATATCTTCGGCATAAGAGAAATAGCTCTCGCTATACTAACTCGCTGCTGTTGACCTCCGGAAAGCTCGTTAGGGAATCTGTCAAGCAGTTCCTTACGCAGATTTACCTTCTCTACGGTATCCATTATCTTTTCTTTAGCCTCTTCCTTGGAATATCCATTTATCAAAAGAGGTCTTTCGAGAGTGCGATATATGGTGGATCTCGGATTAAGTGAGGAAGCAGGATCCTGGAAGACAGCGCTTACTTCCCTGCCGTTTGCCTTTTGATGTTTTCCTTCCCATATATCTCTTCCTTCGATAAGCACGGTATTTTCCGTAGGCGGCAAAAGACCTAACACCATTTTCGCTAAAGTAGTCTTGCCGCTGCCGCTTTCACCAACAAGTCCGAGAGTCTCACCTTCATATACGTCGAGAGTCACGCCATCAACGGCTTTGACATATTTGACGTTTTTCTTTCCAAAACTTCTCAACGGGAAATATTTCTTTATATTTTTTATCTCAACTACGGGATTGTTGTCCATTATACGTCTCCCCCTTCACAGCAATGACATGCTACCAAATGTCCCTTGCTTACTTCTCTAAGCGCAGGTCTTTCCTTGCGGCATATGCCTTGACACGAAGGACATCTGTCTGCAAATTTGCAGCCTTCTATCGGCTCAGAAAGGTCTGGCACCGTTCCCTGAATGGTTTCCAGTCTGCCCTCATCTTTGGTAATCGTCGGCAATGCCTTCATCAAAAGCTTTGTATAAGGATGTTTAGCATTATCAAAGATATCCATTACATCGGCAACTTCTACTATATTGCCGGCGTACATTACGCCGACTCTGTCAGCCATATCAGCCACGATACCGAAATCGTGGGTTATCATCAAAATCGATGAGTTATATTTGCTTCTCAGCTCATTCATCAATTCGATTATACCTGCCTGTATAGTTACGTCCAGGGCCGTAGTAGGCTCGTCGGCAATAAGCAGCTTAGGGTTGCGGCACAGCATCATGGCAATCATGACTCTTTGCCTCATACCACCGCTTATCTCATGGGGATAAGACTTCATACGAGACTGAACGTCGGAAATTTTCACGTCTTTTAACGTTTTAAAAGCAATTTCGTGAGCTTCTTCTTTGCTCTTTCCTTCTGCAATAAGTCCCTCTGAAATTTGTGAGCCTATAGTATACACAGGATTCAGAGAATCGAGAGGATTCTGGAAAATCATCCCTATCTCTTTTCCTCTTATATGAGTCATCTCTTTTTCGCTGAGCTTAACCAGGTCGTCGCCTTCAAATACGATTTCTCCGCCTGCAATTTGTCCCGGTTCCTGAAGAAGCCTCATTATACCCATGGCAGTGGTAGACTTTCCGCATCCGGATTCTCCTACTAAGGCAAACACTTCGCCTCTTTTAATATCAAAATTAACTTCATCGACTGCTCTAACCGTTCCGTGTTTGGTCTTGAAATCGATAGACAGATTTTTTACTTGTAAAATCGTTTGCTCCATCTTTTTTTCCTCCTTACACTTTCAGTCTAGGGTCAAGCATGTCTTTGACGCCTTCACCTACAAGATTAAATCCAAGCACAGTCCATACTATAGCAATTCCAGGCACCATGGAAATCCACGGAGCATTTCCCAAGTATTGTATACCATCCTGAAGTATCATCCCCCAGTCCGGCTGCGGTTGCTGAGCCCCCAGACCCAGGAATCCCATTGAGGTAGTAGAAAGTATCGCAGACGGCAACGCCAGCGTAGCTAGGATTATGATGGTAGATGTCAAATTTGGCAATATGTATCGAATCAATATGCTAAAATCACTTTCCCCATATATCCTTGCAGCTTCTATATACGATAATTCCTTAAGAGACTGCACCTTTGCTCTGATTATTTTAGTAAACTGTGCCCAGCTTACTACCGCCACGGCAATGGCTACATTCATAGCGCTCGAGCCCAGCATTAAAACTATAGCCATAGCTAATATAATAGGCGGTATTGCCCAAGCAGAGTCTGTAATGAAGGTTATTATCTTATCTATCTTTTTGCCGTAATAGCCTGCCAACATACCTAAGGTAACACCTATTATCGTCTCTATTACTACTGCCACAACGCCTACACTTAATGCTATCCTGGAACCGTAAATTACTCTGCTGAATATACATCTGCCGTACTGGTCTGTACCCAGAGGATATTCTGAACTAGGTCCTGTAAGTTTCATCGCCATGTTCTGCTCATCATATGTATGAGGTGCGATAAGAGGAGCGAATATAGCCACCAGAAGGACAATTCCGAAAAGAATAATTCCGATGACAAACATTTTATTTTTTAATATGTCTTTAAATGTCTTCTTCATTGTCTCCCCCTCCTATTCTAATCGGATACGAGGATCCAAAAGTCCCGATATGATATCTCCGATGAGATTGCATATTACGGTCAAAATAGTTATAACGAATATTATGCCCTGGACCACCATAAAGTCCTGCTTGGATATGGCTCTCCAGAGCAACTGCCCCATTCCCGGCCATGCGAAAACGTTTTCAACTACCACTGCCCCGCCTATGAGCCATGGAAGCGATAAGAAAAACATTACCGTAACCGGTATCAAAGCGTTTCTTAAAACATGTTTAACCAGAACACTTTTGCCTTCAATGCCTTTTGCTCTTGCTGTCATCACGTATCTTTCTCTCATAACGTCCAGCACTTCTGAGCGTGTAAGTCTGAATATCTGTGCCAGTGTAGGCAACGCCAAAGTAAGCGCCGGCAGTATCAGAGAAGAAGGACCGCTATATCCTGAAAGCGGCAATATTCCCAGCGTTATACTGAATATAAGCATGAACAATACACCCAGCCAGAACTGCGGCATAGACCACAAAACTATGGTTCCTACTGTCAAAGTCTTATCGACTGCCTTGTCTTTCTTTACTGCAGCCCAAAGACCCAGCGGTATGGCAATTATGTATTCTATAAGTAAGGCAGCTCCCGTCAGCATAAGGGTATATGGAAGACGTTGCATTATCAGGTCTCCCACACCCTGTTTCATAGAGACGGACATGCCGAAATCTCCCTGTACTATATTCCCGAGCCAGTAAAAATACTGAACTATCGGCGGTTCATCCAGCCCCCACTGGGCCTTAAGTTCGGCAACTCTTTCTTCGGATACTCTCGTATCCACCATCAGGTCTATAGGATCGCCGGGCATAGCCTGCATTATGGCAAATACTATGACTGAAACAAAGATTACGATTCCTATACCCATTATCAGTCGTTTAATCACATAGTGAATTATTCCATTCACTGTCCCGTCCTCCTTGTCATAAACAATGAGAGGGAGAGAAAATCCTCCCTCTCATTTTATATTTCAAATATTTGAGCGGCGATTTTTTCGTACATTACATTTTTAGGAAGACCTTCATAATTTGTCAGCATTATCAGTGACATATCGTCATCTACAAAACGAGACGCTCTGGAAATAAATCCTGTAGTGCCGCCTGTATGCCATATTTCTTTATGTCCTTTATAATCGCCTAAGAAAAATCCAAATCCGTATCCTGTAGCCGTTCCGTCAAGCAGATAATTATTTTTAAAAGCTTCTGCCAAAGACTCTCTCTTCAATATAAGTTCCGAATCACTCATATAAAGGTATTGGTGCCATATGAACAGATCGTCTACGGTGGACTGTATGTTGCCGTCGGCATATCCTACGAGAGCCATATTATAATCCTGCTTTACAAAATTGCCGTCAGCGTCTTTAACATAGCCTTCAGTGAGATTTTCACCTTTTACATCCATGTAGTCAGGAGCGATAGTATGCTCCATGCCAAGAGGCTGGAAAATGTTTTTCTTCAGGAACTCTCCGAAGCTCATTCCGGAAAGCTGCTCCACTATGTTTCCCAACATCACATAAGATGAATTACAGTAAGAATACTGAGTCCTTGGCTTAAATGTTAAGTCTCCAAAGCCCTTGATTATTTCCAGCATTCTCTTGGTATCGGCAGTTGCCGAGTCAGGAATATTCAGCCATTTATTCTCCTCAAAATACTCTTGTATGCCGGAAACATGAGTCATCATATCTCTTATGGTGACATATTTCCTGTAATCCGGAAAATCCGGGAAGAATCTCTCTATGGGCTCATCATAATCCAAAAGTCCCTGTTCTTTGAGAATCATTATAGCCGCACATGTAAACTGCTTAGTGTTGGATGCTATTACAAACTGATTCTCGCATGTTATCTTTTCTCTTGTTTCAAGATTAGCAAGGCCGTAAGCTTTTCTTATCAGAACATCTCTGCCTTTGGTGAGCAGCAGAGACATGCCCGGCGTATTGCCGGACATGTCTTCTGAAACGACCTTATCTATTCTTTCCTCTAATGTCGTTAAATTCATTTGCTTTACCCCTTAGTAACGTCATTGTAGATGGATCTACCGTCATTGGTTACCTTGAATCCTTGTACATCCTTAGTGGTAGCGATGCAATATTTGTCAGTAAACATGGAGATTGCCGGCATCTGAGCAAAGATAGCATCTTGAGCAACTTCATATTTCTCTACTCTTGCTTCTGGGTTTGTCTCATATCTGGCGTCTACCAAAGCAGCTGTAACTGCATCGTCGTGCCATGGATATCCGGAAGCTTCTGTAAATACATAGTACATGATATCAGCGTCATTCCATACATAGCTTCTCGCCATCATTTCATAATCGTTGTCTCTCTGGAGCTGTTTGATGTATGCTGATTCATATTCTGTAATCTGCATATCGATACCGATTTCTTTGAGCTGTGCCTGTATTACAGGAGCTGCTGCCTTGTTGGAAGCCTTGTCTGTAGGTGAACAATACTCAATAGTCAAAGGCTGTCCATCCTTTTCAACTATGCCGTCTCCGTCAGTATCTTTATAACCTGCATCCGCAAGAATCTGTTTTGCTTTATCAACATCGTGAGCATATGTTTTTGCTAATTCAGCTTCTTTATCTGCGCTATAGCCCGTCTGAGCAGCTGAAATAAATCCGTAAAGCGGACTAACCTGATCGTCAAGAGCTTCTGCCAGAGCGTCTCTGTCGATACCGATATTTATAGCTTCTCTTACAGCCTTATCAGCAAGAGGTCCGTCAAAAGTCTGGCACATCATATAAGTAGCTCCTGCCTGTTCATAGAAGTATGCATTCAAATCTTCATTGGCAGTGATATCTGCTACGCTTGAAGTAGGGATATCATAACAAATATCTACGTTTCCTGCTTCTAACTCGCTTACTCTTGTAAATTCATCAGGTATAAATCTTACTATAATCTCATCAAACTGCATAACTCCTTTGTTTTCAACATCAGGGTTTGAAGTCTTAAAGTAAGGGTTCTTTTCAAGTATTATCTGGGAACCTGCCTGCCACTCTTTTACCATGAAAGGTCCATTGGTAACGGCAGCTCTGTTAAACTCATCCATCCCCATCTCTTCAGCTGCAGCAACATCTACGATTCCACCGTATGTGCTGGAAACGCTGGCCCACATGTAAGGAGCAGGCTCAGAAAGGATAAATTTAAACGTTCTCTCATCTATTACTTCAACATCCTGTATAGCTTCGATATCGCCTGAATACTGGCTGATCTCCTTCATTCTCATGAAAGAATCTCTTACAGCTTGAGAATCTAATGTATCTCCGTTAGAGAATTTTGAATCCTCAGGCAGTACGAATGTTACCTCTGTACCATCCTCTGATTCTTCATAAGATTCCGCGAAGCATGGACTTAAAACGCTGAGATCTTCGTTATAAGTCACCAACGGACTGTAGAGCAGTTGATGTACAACGTTTTCCCAGCCTATCTGGTGAATATCGGTTCCTTCAATTTCGTCCTGGATAGCAATAACCAAAGTTTTGCTGTCTCCACCGCTGCTTTCCTTGTCATCTCCTCCGCAGGACGCCAATGAAAGAGCCATTACGAAAATCAAAAGCAAAGCTAAAATGCGTTTAGTTTTCATTTTTGTACCTCCATATTGTTTTATACACGGTGTTTTTTATATATGCTCCTACTCTACGGTGTGAAATGTGAAAAACAAAAGTCCCAAAATCACATCTGTAGGTTCATATCCCAAAAGATTATCTATACGTTCAGACATCTTGCTGACTTTCCAGTCAAAGGCTGTCTGAATACCCTTCTCAGACGCTATGCTCCGTAATATTCTAATATAACTCATAGTATCTTGTATATCAAAAGTCAGTTCCGCCGGTGACTTGTCCAGGCTGCTCAAAGAAATTATCAGTGTAAGCGGTCTTGCTTCATCTTGGCCTAAAAGCAAAAGTATATCCTTCACTTCATCAGGCGTAAGAAATACCAACCCGGCGTCAGGGCGCTTGCCGTTTAAGGCGCAGGCCTCTTCCAGCAATTCTCTCGCTTTCAGCATATTATCCACCGCGTTCTCATCTGATTGGAGCTTCTTTTTTTCTTTTTTTACATTGACGTGAGATTCTTCAATCTTTCCCAATGTTACGGTTTGCATCCTGGCTATAAGCTCTCTGACCAGTTGAGCATCCGGCGGAAATTCGAGAAGTCTTTCCTCATCTTTTAATATTTTATTTTTAAACTCCAAAGGAGTACATTTAAGCCAATAAGAAAACTGCTTATAAAAAAATCTCGGTGCGGAAAATCCGCTGTTCTCCGAGACCATAGTTATTGACATATCAGTTGAAACAAGATATCTTACAGCCTGGATAACCTTATAATATTCCACCGTAGTCTTAAAATTGATATGAAGCTTCTCATTAAACTCTTTTGAAAGATATTGAACGCTTACATACTCACGTTCGGCTATTTCCTTAAGGTTAAGTTTATTAGCCGCATTTTCATATATCAAATCATATATCCTCAAAAGTCTGCTCATATTATTCTCAGAGACTCCCACATCTACAAGCATGTTCTTAAAGTCATTGAGTTTGTCTACGATAAGATCTTCTATTTCACAGGTTACCTTATCGATCAGGGAATAATCATCTGTTCTCATATAAAGACCGTACAGCAACAATAATTTGCTTTTCAACTGTTCCCTGTCCTTGCGTTTTGCAGTACATGGATAAAACAATGTAGTGCCGCAATTGTATAGAGCTTTATCTATATACGGCTGGTTCTTTTTCGCCGTTTCTCCGTCAAATTCAAAGAGCAACACCAGATTGCCTGCTGTTCCGTCAGCAAAGCCAACCGGTTCATTGATATTGATAATCTCAGCGTCCCCTTCTTCTATAGTATATCGACCTGCTACGAATTCCAAATCGACGCTGCCTTTTAATACGTAAATTATTCTCAGGTTGCTGCTTAAATGAAAAGGTTTCTTCCTTATCTCCTGCGCTCTTATTATCAATTTTTTATTATTCATCATTCTGTGTTGTTCCTATGCATATATATTAAATTTTAAACAGGTTTTTTTCAATGTATTTATTTAAATAAAAGTTGTATTTTTTTAACCAAATATGGCTAAAACGTGGTTTTTTACTGTCAT
Source organism: uncultured Eubacteriales bacterium (assembly GCA_900540145.1). Taxonomy (GTDB): domain Bacteria; phylum Bacillota; class Clostridia; order Peptostreptococcales; family Anaerovoracaceae; genus Fimisoma. The sequence continues at coordinate 492 of UQEW01000030.1, read as the reverse complement.
CTAACAAAAAAAATATATTTTTTTTGTGATGATATTGTAATTTTTGTTCGTTTTTCACTTTATTATAATAAAATTAAAAGCACGCTCTACGATGCATTATTATTCTGAAATCAATGGTGTAAAAATCTCCTGAAATTCGGCTTATAACTTGGTTTTAATAGAATGGCGCTTATCTATTTTTATGCAATTTGATGTATAAAGCTTTGTTTGAATGCATTATATAATGTTTTAACGATATATTTAACTGAATTTTAAAAATAATGATTTCTTAGATTATAGGTCTTTGTGTTATATATGTCAACACGCTTAGAATCGGCGGAATATATTGGTTTTTCTTCTTTTTGGAGAAAAAAAGGCTGTCTCCGATTTGAGACAGCCTCCACACTTTTGCAGTTGGTTCTGATGTAATACAGCTCGAAAGCTTTTAAAAACAAGGTTTAATAGTGATAAGGTACTATTTAGCTTTGCGAGGGGCAGAGAACGGTGTGACCG
>UQEW01000029.1 GCA_900540145.1 uncultured Eubacteriales bacterium | reverse complement strand
TGACAAAGCTGTCATTATACCGGGAGATTATTCAAAAGCTCTTACAAGCATTAGAGAAAAGGCCGATATTTTTTTCCTGGATCCGCCTTACGAAGCAGGGTATTATGAAAATTGTTTTAAAATGATAAAGGATTTATCTCTGCTGGCAGAGGATGGAATCATAATAGCGGAGCACAGAACTAATTTGGACATGCCTGATAAGTTACAAGGTTTTGTAAAAGTGAAAGAAAGGAAATACGGAACCGTTGTTTTAAGTATTTATGAACTGGGACGTATTGATGAATAGGAAATGATGGCAGGAGAGGAGGATATCGCGTGTTTGATAAAGGCGATTATGTAAATTACAGTACTAGTGGGATTTGCCAAATTGAAGATATATGTTTTATGTCTTTTGGAAAAAATTCAAAAGGCCATAATTATTATATTTTAAAACCTATCAGTCAAGAAGGGGAGAGCATTTTTGTGCCTACAGACAATGAAAAGCTTATCGATAAGATGAAACCTGTCCTCACTCCGAAAGAAATAGATGATATAATTCTAAGCGTAAAAGACGAAGACTTGATATGGATAGATGATCGTAAACAAAGGATAAAGAAATTTCATGACATACTTTTAAAGAGAAATGAAAAAGAGCTTCTAATGTTAGCAAGCTGCTTATACCTTAGGTCCAAGGAAAGTAAAAAAGGTATATCAGCTACAGAACAAGATATTTTGAAAACTGCGGAGACGGCTATAGACCAGGAATTCTCTTTTATTTTAAATCTCAGCACTCAGAATATAGGCAAATATATTAGAGAAAAATTAGGGATTATATAAATATGGCTATACAGCTGATAAAAATTTGAAAAGAAAGTCTCAGCGGACTTTTTCTTGTAAATTTCTGAAAAAAGTAGGTAAAACAGGTGGTTTTGCAGACTTTTTCCCCATTTTTATAGATTTTTACATTTTTTCAGGTTTTTTTATATATAAAATACCATTTAATGTAAATTTGCTGACAAATTTAAAAAAGAATTTAAAATTTGTCATTTTTTAAAAGCTTTAAGCATAATATCAATGCCAAAGCCGACCATAGCAAACGCAAGACCTAATATGTATTTTTCAAAAGCGATGCCAAGAACGGTGCCTATTACAAAGCCGCCTACCATCAACCATGCACCTCTGTCATCGTTGTCAATGTTTTCTATATTATCAATATTATCCGCATGGATTCCAAGAGCCGCATCAATGGAAAATCCCAGAAATAAAGCAAGTTTTTGCAGACTTTCCACATCCGGGAACGTTTCTCCAGTTTCCCATTTGCTTACAGTCTGTCTAGCTACGCCTATGACTTCGGCCAACTGCTCTTGAGAGAGTCCCTTCTCCTTTCTTTTTGCATATATAATCTTACCAAGCTCCATTAAATCACCTCCGAAAATATTATATATGATCATCAGATCAAAATCTATCTATTGTAGCTTGCAATAGCGCCCGTGAAGTTAACATTATATATAATAGTTGTTAACATATATCTATTTATATAAGGGTTTGTTGCCGTCTGTTTTTTGTCATGGTATAATGAACGCAAATGGTTGTATCGGGCTAACGCCCCCACTTCAGCGTTGCTGTAAGGAAGCGTTCATTGAATCATGCGTTTGAGTCTGATGGCATGGTATAATGAACGCAGCAGATTTTATCGGCTATCGCTGCAATAAAGCGTTCATTAAACCACACAGGTATTTTTTATGATTATATACAGAAAATGCCGCCACTGCGGCACAGAATATAAATATGAAAACTTTGCCAATGTTATCACATTTTGCCCCAACTGTCATAAGTATGATCAGTTGGAATGTGAATATGGTTATGGCCCGGTGGTACCGTGCAGGATATATTTGGGAGAGGAAGTAATCGGCATAGTAACATATGATGACCGGGCTCAAACAAGATATCGTTTTGATGCTCCAAAATATAATATTCATCGTTTGTTGGAACATACATATATGGAAGCTTTGAAAGAAGCTTGCGTTATAGCTGCTGATTCTATTTCTGTTTTTTTGGAACCATCGCAGGATGTGGTTGTGAAGAAGAAAGGGACAGCCTTTAAGAATGATCTGAAAGGGTTTGACGACAGCAAGCCGGTAAAATCATTTAAAAAAGAAAACCCTTTTGCTCTGTGTAGCCTGCGTATTTGCTCTTATCAGCGTTATAGCACCACCTTCAGGCGACATCGCTCTCTTGGAGGATTTTTGCGCAGGCATGATGTTTGTTGTATTGTGGGTATATCTGCTTATTCGGTTGAGAAATGCAATAAAACCTATTAAAAACACTGTTAAAATCATAGTTATGACCGTATGCGCCATTGCTGTATTATGGTTTTCTGCACTGCATTTTTAGATGTTATTTCAGAGCCCTCTGAAGCAGTTCTCATAATGTTCATGTAGAAAAAACTCAGGGGCATACAGGTATATTTTCTTTGCATTATTATTTAAGAGGTGAATCTGAATCAGGCGATAAGCTAAGGATAGAAATTTCCGGCAAAGATTATGATTATTTGCGAAATGCTCTTTCAGGATTAGGCGGCGCCGTATCTGTTGAATATTATGAGCATACAAGAAAACTTATAAGGAGCAGGATATTATGACACAACATATCACCGTTGCTTCATACGATAACAGATGGCCTGGCATGTTTAAATATGAAGCTAGCCAGATTAAAGCTATTTTAGGCTCAAACTGCGCAGAGATATATCACATAGGGAGCACCGCCGTGCCTGGCCTAGCTGCTAAACCCATCATCGATATAATGCCGACCGTATATGATTTAAACGCCGTAGATATTACAGCCAATGCATTTGAAAAAATTGGTTATGAGTATCTTGGTGAATTTGGCATAAAGGGCAGGCGTTATATGCGCAAAGGCGGGGATGAACGCACCCATCAGGTGCATATTTTTCAAGTGTCGGATAGAGAAAACATAAATCGACATATAGCAGTACGAGATTTTTTGCGGTCACATCAGGATGTTCGAAAACAATATGCGCAGCTGAAAATTAGTTTGGCAGCTCAATATCCTTACGATATTGAAGGGTATTGTAACGGAAAAGATGAGTTTGTTAAAGAAATGGAGGAAAAGGCCTTGATATGGGCTGGAAAAAACAATACGAGCACATTAGATATGCTTACAGAAAAGGAAAAATATTATTACGATACAGTCAGAAGAATAGGCGTTGCTAACGGAGATTGCAAAGAATTGCAGGACCTTTATCGCCAAGTGCTGGCAGACCGTACGGCCGGTATCATATCTGATGAAGCTTATAAATTAATTTATAGCTTATGCATAGAATTGGCATATCCCAGATAAGGCAATGTTTTGAATTTATTTAAGAAGATGCAGTAATTTAAGGGAGAATCTTATGGATTGGAATCCTCATATGTGAATTTGGCACTTACGGAAATATACAGATAATTGAAGAAGCTTTTTCAAAGTCGTGTGAAAAAGCCGGGTATTCATATGTACTTAAATTTAATTTTCCTAAAACGAAAGTTTTTCATAAAAACTGTTGAAGGTAGTCTTTAATGTAGAGAAGATCTATGATTATGACAGTCCTATGATTCTTATAGATGGAAACAGAGGCCTTGCCAACTGAGTTTGCCAATTTTTCTCTTCAGAATTATCTAAAATGTCTTTTTCGACTAAAAATTTGCTTTAAAAAACGTAGAGGAATTATCCTACCATAAATTGTGGAATGGAAGCGAGTGGATAGCTGATTACAGGCGTTTGCATGTTATTGCTAGCAAATAAGTTTTGATATATGCAAAAGAATATTTAAAAGATTGAATGTAAAAAGGGCAAAGAGAGGAGATGTTGTTTATTATTCCGTTTAAACTTGAGATTCGAAAGTTAGTTAAGAAAGACCATAAGAGAGCAATACAGTTTGCCATTGAAGGCATGCATTTTGACTGGTATGTGGAGAACAAATTTCTACTAAATTTATACGGCAGATATTTTTGGTATACGGAGCTAAATAATGCTACACAGATTATAGCAGCTTATAATGATAATAGGCTGGCAGGAGTTTTATTGTGTGAAATGAAAGGAGAGCCAAAAGCATCATATTCTCTTTGGAGGGCAGTATATGTGGGGTTCTTCAACTTAATGAAGCGCATATTCCTGAAAAGCGGCTCCGGAGTCTACAGCAAAACCAATGAAGAAATGTTTCAAGCTTACAGCAGGGAAAATTCCCCAGATGGCGAGATACGCTTCTTGGCTGCCGACTTAAAGTCCGGTGTAAAAGGTGTCGGCACTTTCCTGCTGGAAGAGCTTGCACGGCGTGAGCGTAGCAAAAAGGTATATCTGTATACGGATGATGGCTGTACTTATGAGTTTTACGACCACCGTGGCTTTGACAGAGCAGAGGAAAGAACTGTGGACTTGGTCTATGGAAGTAAAAAAGTCCGTTTAAGATGCTTTTTGTACAGCAAGGTTTTATAGAGACTTTCAATATCAGGAGGTTAAAATGAAATTAAAGAATCCTTTATTAGTGGTTAAAGACATAGACAAGTCAGTAGAGTTTTATAAAAAGGTACTCGGCCTTCATGTAATAGCAGATTTTGGAGCAAACAAGACGCTTACTGGTGGTTTGGCTCTGCAAACTATTGATACATGGCAGGATTTTATCGATAAGAAGGACATAGCCTTTGGCGGCTGCGACGGCGAAATATATTTTGAAGAAGATGATTTTGATGAATTCACAGAAAAACTCAAGTCGATGGACGTTGAATATGTTCATCATGTCATGGAGCATAGATGGGGACAGAGGGTCGTGCGCTTTTTTGACCCTGACAGGCACATAATCGAGGTAGGTGAAAACATAAAAACCGTCTGTAAACGGTTTTTAGACAGCGGCATGTCAGTTGAGCAAGTGGCCCGGAACATGGATGTACCTGTGAAGTTTGTAGAAAGGTGTATAAAAGCATGAGCGATGCAGAAAGACTTTCAGTTGCAGATTTATTTGAACATAAGCCGCAAAATTGGGGACTTAGAGGCGACCCGTATCTTTGGGAAGATATGAAGCAAAGCTTTTCTTCGATAATGCTTCCTGTTTCGACAGAGGTCTTCATCGAAAAGTTTAGAGATGAATTTGAGAAAATCACCGGCATGCCTTTGACACAGGACTGTCGTCCTCTTGTGCCTGAATATTCTGACGGCGGTATGTCAGCAGGCCAAGTCAGCGGCAGATTTTGGCTGGACGTAGCCTTGCCATTGCTGCTGGAGCGACTAAAAATCACATGTTCAGAAGACAGGGACAAAATTATTCCTTCAGAAATGGAGCAAGACATCATTGTTCAGACCCAGAGACTGTACCTGCGCAAGATACGAAAGAATGATAAGCTTGCTATAAGCCGTATTTTGCAGGATGAAAAAGTGATGTACGCATGGGAACACGGTTTTTCCGATGATGAAGTCATAGACTGGATAGAACAGAACCTTATGAGGTATCAGAGGGATGGTTACAGCTACTGGGCTGTCATAGAAAAGAATACGGGTGGCCTCGTCGGACTTTGTGGACTGCTTTCTGAAAAGGCTGGGGAGGAAAACAATATTGGGGTAGGATACATCTTCGACAAGAGTTTTTGGCATATGGGATATGCCTATGAAAGCGCATTTGCATGTGTGGATTACGCTTTCCGTGTCTTGGGTGTCGACCAAGTGACTGCTCAGATAAGACCAAACAATCACTCGTCCATAAAAGTAGCCGAAAAGTTGGGAATGACTGTAAGGTCGCAATTTGTTAAAAGATATAGGGGCAAAGATATGGTTCATTTACTGTATTATATAGAAAAGGAAACGGAGACTTTATATGATTAAAAAAATCGACACCCGCGGAATCTTCTATATTCAGCCCCTTGAAGGCAGCCAGTGGTATTGGGGAAGCGATTACTGCCACGGAGACTTGTATGAAGCGGAAGAGCTTTTCAAGCAAGGGCATTTTGTCAAATGCAATCGTTTGATATTTATTCACTATCCCGAAGGCTATGTTTTTGAGCCTGTTTGCGGAAAGGAAGGACAATATTTAGGAAACCCTATTTTCTGCCAAGGAAAGATATATATGCTGCTGGCAGATTTTGAAGATGGGCAGATACAGGTGGTTCAGCTAGACATTAGTAATTCTGAGACGACAACTGTTGTAAGGTTTTCTATATCAGAAACAGAAGACTGTTATAATCTGCTTTTGTGTGGCAGTCCTGTTATGGCTACACGCCAAAGTCCGGATGACAAATTTCAGATAATATGGCCTGACAAATGCAGCTTTGCCATCGGTGAGACAGAAAGTTTTTGCTACAGAGATGGAGATAAATTGTATTTTAGCAGGTGGGATGAGGAACCGGAATATGAAGAAGAAATTGTAATCCGTCAATACCCTGACGGCCGGATTCTTCAAGTAATTCCAGGGAATATCATGAAAATGCCTGATGGACAGAAATGGCTGCTGGGATGAACTTTGCAATAAGGAGAATGTTTAATAACTATGCTGAAAAAAATTTCAAATAATTTAATGGACATGCTCAGGGATAACTTTAATCTTATGTTCATTCCAATATCGGATATTTGGGGCGGAAAAGAAAGTTTCAGGTTAAAATATCCTTTTGATGGTGCACGAAAATACAATTGCTCCAAAGATAATTACTCATATGAATACTTTGACTCGAACTATTACATAGACTGTACAAAACATTCCAAGGCTGTAATCGTTGAGATTAAAAATCTGGGAAGTTTTATATTTACAGACCATTGTCATTCAGACTTGTTTCTGATATTGCAAAGGGATTTTCCAAATGTGACAAGTTATGTCTTTTGTGGCAACGATACCGGAGGATATTTTAAGATCCTGGAAAACGGAAAAATACAGCGAAAAATAGCAAGTTTCTTATGCATGGAGGGAATTCGAAACAATCCCGAAACTAGAGGAAAGCCGTGTCAATACGAAATTGAAACGGGTAAGATTTTCAAAGTTGATTCAAATGCCAGACATTTGCGCGACTGTATCAAAAACTTTGCCAAAAATGAAGTATTAGCGCTTATGGAATATTATGTAAATATGGAAAATTTTAAAACGGAAAATGTTGAGAGAGTTTTAATATATTCACTTTCATATTGAGAAAAGAATTCTCAAGATAGGTATATTAGGGTACATTATGTATGATTTTTCAAGAATGACCGAAGCACATGTGGATGAGTGCGTCGACTTGTATATTGATGTGTTTTCACAGGCCCCATGGGAAGATACGTTTAAGTCAAGAGAACAAGTGGTAAGTTTTTTATCAATCATATGAACAACAATTACTTCGCCGGATTTATTTTAAAAAATTAGAGCGCAATTATTGCTATGAGTTTAGGCTATAAAAAACCGTGGATAAACGGCATGGAATATTACATAGATCAATTTTGTGTAAAAACTGAAATGTAAGGAAAGGGCATAGGAAGCTATTTTTTGAAACTGATTGAAAACAACGTTTATGCAGAAAAGATGAATGCCGTCATTTTGAATACAGAACGCGGATTCCCGGCAGAAAATTTTTACTTTAAAAATGGATATATGCGCTTGGATGAATCGGTGGTTATGGCAAAAGTCTTGGAGAAGATAACAAAGGAGGTATAGCTATGGCTTTCGATTTTAAAAAAGAGTACAAAGAATTTTATATGCCGAAAAATCAGCCTTCTATTATAGAAGTACCGAAAATGAATTACATAGCGGTAAAGGGCAAAGGAAATCCCAATGATGAGAACGGCGATTACAAGAATACAATAGGTTTGTTGTATGCCATTGCGTATACCATAAAGATGAGCTACAAAGGATCTCATAAGATAGAAGGTTTCTTCCAATACGTAGTGCCGCCTCTGGAGGGCTTTTGGTGGCAGGAAAATACCAAGGGCATGGATTATGAAAGAAAAGACGACTTGTGTTTTATTTCTCTTATAAGACTACCTGATTTTGTTACCGAAGATGATTTCAGGTGGGCCATTGAAGAAGCTACACCCAAGAAAAAGCAAGATTTTTCGCGGGTAGAATTTTTCACATATGATGAGGGCGTCTGTGTTCAGTGTATGCATATAGGGAGCTATGACGATGAACCGGCTACCATTGATTTGATGCACCGGTATATGGATGAAAAAGGATATGAACTGGACATAACCGATACGAGATATCATCATGAAATATATTTGAGCGACCCCAGAAAATGCCATGTGAGCAAATTGAAGACTGTCATAAGGCATCCGATAAAGGAGAAATGCAATGAAAATAAATGATTTAAACCGAATCGCTTTGGGCATAAATGCTGCCGGAGGAATAAACATAATCACCCTCGGCTTCAAGCTGATGAGAAAGCCTGATAAAACGCCTGAAGAAGAGGCTGCCGCAAGGGCTTTCATAAAAACATTTCGATGGACCGTCATATTGGTTGTCATCGTTTGTATCGCAATCGCCGTGACGATCGGTTTTACCATGTCCGATACCGGTATGGAATACGAGGGGGAGTATGCAGAAAGCCGAACCGGTCGCATGGAGAACGGACAGATACAATATGTAAAAAACGAACTTTATTATATCGATCCGGCAGACTATGGCTTGTCTTCAGACCTTCCTGACGGCACAAATATTTCAGTATATTTCAATGAGGACGATCAAGTGGTGGCTTGTACAAACCAGGACGAAGCAGATGCCATCAGACAGCAGCGAGTAATAAACTCAATGATCGTTATGGCAGTCTGCATTGTAGGACTTATCGGATTTTCTCTGATCGCCAGGGCGACTTTTGGAAAACCGTGGTACAGCTTTGTTGCTTCCATCAAGGAAAAAAAGTAAAAGGCCATAAACATCACTGCTGAACTGGATAAGAAATAAATGACGAGACATTCTTCTACCTATAGGCGGTATAAAATTTTCCTTTCTGATGATATACTTAGTTCATAAAGTCAAAAGGAGAGTTATATTGTGGACCAGGTAAAAATCGGAAAGTTTATAGCGCAATTACGTAAGGAGCTGGGGATGACCCAGACAGAACTTGGCGAAATGTTAGGCGTAAGTTACAAGGCTGTAAGCAAGTGGGAAAATGGCAGGAACCTACCGGATCCTTCACTATATAAGCCTTTGTGTTCTGCTCTTGGAGTAACTTTGACAGAGCTTTTCAACGGCGAAAGGATTCAACAAGAAGATATCATTGAAAAAAGTGATCAAGTTATCAGCAATGTTATAGAAAGCAATAGAGAAACAGGAATTTTACAGATAATATCCAATGTAATAATGGGAATTGGCGCCATAATGCTTTTTATTCCTACTTTAAATGATCTTGAACAGAGTATATCCATAATAATAATTTCTGTAGGATTGCTATTGATTTTCTTGGGTATGTCACTTAAATTTACATCATGGAAGAGGAGCAATGAAAAAACTGTTAAAAATACCGGTATGGGTTTTACCAGCGGATTGACTTTGCTATTTATCGGTCTTAAACTTACAGGCCAAATAAATTGGCACTGGATATGGGTAGTTTCGCCGATATGGATTGGATTTGCTTCTGTTGTTGTTATTCTTGGCGTGATATTCTTGATAGGTAAGATTAAAAAACAATGGTAATGAACATAATAGATAAAATATTTCAGAGAAAATCAATAATAGTTTCAAATTTAGAACCTTATGGTTTTGTCTTTAACGGAAAAGCATATATCTATGAACAGAATCTTAAGGACAGCGGATTAGTCATTCAGGTTATCATATCGGGTGAGGGGAAAGTCAGCGCTCAAATAATCGACACTGCTATCAACGAGCCTTATACGATGCATCTTGCCAACAGCGCCGCCGGCGAGTTTGTCGGCAGAGTCAGGAACGAGTACGAAACTTTACTTACGGATATAGCAAAGAAATGCTGCGTGCCGGATGTATTTAAATCAAACATGACAAAAGCCCTAATAGCCCATGTACGTGACATTTATGGCGATGAGCCGGAGTTCCTTTGGAAAAATTTCCCCGACAACGCCATATGGCGAAGAAAAGACAACAGGAAATGGTACGGTGCATTGCTGACCGTTTCAAAGAAAAAACTGGGGCTGGAATCAGATGAGATTGTTGAAATTATCGACCTAAGGGAGCAACCTGAGATGATAAAATCCCTTCTTGAGCAGGACAATTATTATCCGGGATGGCATATGAATAAAAAACATTGGTATACGATAATATTGGACGGTACAGTTTCTTTTGATGAAATTTGCCATCACATAGACGTCAGCTATAAAATAGCGGGAAATAAAAGATAAAAAACATGTGCTATAACGATTGGAGCAACACAAATAGAGCGGATGTTTGCCGTTCTTTGAACCTTGTATCCATTCTGCCCTGACAGGCTGGATATGGCTCCTATAAATTTTGTACTTTTTCGTGATTTTATAGGGATTTTGCAAAGGGAGTACGGCTCTGTCTTATCAAATGTATAAGTATTTAAGTTGGTGGGAGAGCTTTTCCTAGTTTTGAAATTGTCGATTCTAATATTATCATGTCATAATATGTTGAAGTCTGCCTAATTGTGTCAATAGGAACTCTTAGGAATGTATCATCTTATGAGGCTATCGATATCACCACTCCTATAAATCTTCTTTGTTTGGGTATATTTATAGGGGGCGCTCCTATAAAATAACGGAAATTTCAAGAATTCGTGGAGTTTGTGTTTTAAGATTATTTAGATTTATTCAAATTCACTTAAGTTTATTCAAGCTTATTTATTTCATAATATTCATAAACAAATCCTCCTTAATCATATTTACAGACTAATTCGTCTATATTTTTCCCATATAAAATATATGTATTTTTGTGAAATAAAAAAGTTGTAAAGGTTATTTATATTTTGTAAAATGTTTTTTAGAAAAAAGCGGCATTATTTTATCTATTCTATAGGAGATTTAAGTATATGGAAAAAATATATGAAATAGTTTTTAGCCCTACAGGTAGAAGTAATAAGGTTGCAGGATATATTGCGGAAAATTTTAAAGGGAAAAAGATTTTGCTCGATCTATGCAAAGCTTCAACAGAGCGAATAAGCGTTGATAATGACAGCTTATGCATATTTTCTGCACCTTGTTATGGGGGACGAGTACCCATAACTGCAGAAGAAAGGCTTATGAATATTCATGGCAATAATACGCCGGCAATTGTGTGCATAACTTTTGGAAACAGGGCTTTTGAAGATTCGCTGCTAGAGCTTTCTGATTTAGCGGAAAAAAACGGATTCAAAGTGATAGGTGCAGCGGCTGTATCTACGGAGCATAATATTATGCACATCTTTGGAAAAGGACGTCCCGATGAACAGGATAAAATGCAGATTAAGGAATTTGCTGCCAGCGCGTCTGAAAAGCTGATGAGTCATAACTATAAAAAACCTGATATACCAGGAAGCAGACCGTATAAGGAAAGGCACCGGTCATCAATAAACATAATGGTTGATGAAAGCACATGTGTTTGCTGCGGAATGTGCGCGCTCAAATGTCCTGTCGGTGCCATATCAAAAGACGGCAGAAAAACAGACAAAGAGATTTGCATAGGCTGCATGAGATGTATAGAGATCTGCAGAAGCAGAAGTATACCCAAGGAATATGTAGACGCATTGATAGACAGACTGGGAGATGCTTGCCAAGGCAGGAAGGAAAACAGTTTCTTTTTGTAGATGGTTTCTATTGCCAAGATAAACAGTTGCTTCTTTTAACCTTGTATGATAAAATAAAAATCAAAGAATTCGGAGGCAATTATGAAGACTAAGGCACTATATGCCGGCTCTTTCGACCCGCTTACTTTGGGCCATCTGGACATAATAGAGAGAGCAGCCGGTATTTTTGACGAGATGGTCGTCGGAGTTGTGGTCAATCTCGAAAAGAAGACCATGTTTTCTTTTCAGGAGAGGATGGAGATGATCAAAGAGGCAGTAGCGCATCTTCCCAATGTAAAGGTTGATATGTGTGACGGACTGCTGGCGGATTTTGTCAATGATAATGGGTTTAATGTGGTAGTAAGAGGCCTTAGAGGAATGTCCGACTTTGACAGCGAGCAGCAGATGGCGCAGCTGCATAAGTATCTTTATAATGATAAGATAGAAACAGTGTTTCTGATGGCCGATTCTAAATACGCATTCATAAGCTCCACCATGGCCAAACAAGTGATCTCTTTAGGAGGCAAAGGGGACATGCTGGTGCCGCCTTGTGTGTTAGAAAAGATGAAAAGGAGATTGAACAAGTAATGGAAAATACGATGAAAGTTTTAGAACTGCTTGAAGAATTAGAGGATATAGTTGACGAAGCAACAGGACTTCCCTTGACAGGCAAGATAATGCTTGATGCCGAAGAGATTTTCCAGATTGTTCGCGAAATAAGACTTGCATTGCCTGATGACGTTCAGCAGGCCAAGTGGATAAGGGATGAGAGGGACAGAATACTGGCCGAAGCGAAAACAGAATATGAGCGCATAATACGAGAGGCTAAAAAACAAGCTGATTATCTGGTAGAAACAGATGATATAACCATAAGGGCGACCAAGCTGGCAGCAGAAATCAAACAGGATGCTGAAACTCATGCCCGCGTTATGAGGATGAGAACTTATGACTATGTTGACAAGATGCTATACGATATGCAGCAAAAGATGGACGAACTCAATATGAAATACTTTGGAGAAATGTATACCAGCTTAGAGGCGACCTTTAACCAGATCAATGAGATCTTGGCTGCTAACAGAGAGGAAATGAAAAATTTGGCATATAAAACTCAAAACGAGGTAGAATCAGGTACTTTCGCCGAAAGCCTCGAAGAAGAGTAAAACGCTATAAAACAGAAAAATAAAACCTTTTGCGAGACCGATTACGTTAGACAGGCTTGCAGAAGGTTTTTTTATTTTACTATATTTTTTTCGCAAGAAAAAGAAAAAACTTAATATGCTGTAATATGAGAGAGAAAAAACTTGTTGTAAATAAAATGGTAGTAGCTTTGGCGTCATTTTTTGCCTTTGCTATGGTAGCTTTTCCTGATGTAACTGAAGAAGGCTCTAAAACAGCCATAATCATATGGGCCAATTCCATAGTGCCTGTGCTGTTGCCTTTCTTCATTTTCTCGGATTTTATAAAGAGGACAGGAGACTTACAGAAACTGCCGCCGAGAGTATATCCTTTTATTATGGCGGTATTATCCGGATATCCTATGGGAGCAAAGGTAGTGGGAGATTATGTAAAGGAGGAACGGCTCTCCCTGGATGAAGGCAGATGGGTCTTGAGCTACTCTATGGTTACGGGCCCGGCATTCATATTGTTTACCATAGGACAATTTATCGGTTCAAGCAAGGCTGCGGTCTTGGTAGCCATAGCGCATTATGCCGGAGGAATTTTAAACGGCTTGCTTTATGCAAATAAAAAAGGCAAGCCGCATAAAGTGCAGGCTGCGGAATTCAAGCCAAAAGGCGACTATATGGAAAACTTCACTTATGCCATAATGGGAGGTTTCAAATCCATGGCCATAATCCTGGCATATCTTATAATTTTCACCATAGGAATCAACTTGTTGGACAAAGCAGGATTATTTGCAGCCATCAATGACAAAACTTTGTGTTCTTGTATAAAAGGCTTTATGGAAATGACTGTAGGTATCAATCAGATGGGAATGTGCAATATAAGTATTGAAATGAAAACCGTACTTGCGGCCATGATGGTATCTTTCGGAGGAATGTCCATCGTAGGTCAATCAGCTTCCATGACCAGAAAAACCGGTATAGGCGTAAAAGACATCTTTTTGATGAAAATAACCCATGGAATGATAGCAGCAATTGTAGCTGTAATATTGGTTCACTTTGTGGTATTATAAATGTATGAATAACAAATGTGTAGGAATAACAGCAGAATATAACCCTTTTCACAATGGGCACCTTTATCATTTAGAACAGTCCAAGCTGGCCACGGGAGCTCAGATTTCGGTTGCAGCCATGAGCGGAAATTTTGTGCAGAGAGGACACATGGCCATATGCAGCAAGTGGGAGAGAGCAGAGGCAGCTGTTAAATGCGGAATCGATTTGGTAGTAGAGATCCCTACTGTGTTCGCATGCAATTCAGCTCCTGTATTTGCTTCGGCAGCTGTGGAAATCTTAGAAAATCTTGGCGCAGATTGGATTTCTTTCGGAAGCGAATCGGGAAATATAGAGGAACTCAAAGAGATTTCCCGGGCAATGAATGAAAAAGAACCTTTGATAGAGAAGCTTGTAAGGGAGAAAGTCAAAGAGGGACTTTCTTATCCCAGAGCGAGAAGGGACGCCGTGGCTTTGATACTGGGAGATGAAAAGGCTGATTTGCTGGATTTGCCTAACAATATTTTAGCCATAGAATATCTTAAGCGCATTCAAAACGCCAAGCCTGTTACTGTAAAAAGGCAGGGACCGGGATACAACGAGTTGGAGCCGTGTGAGGATATGGCCTCTGCTTCTGCCATCAGAAGCATGTTAAAAATCAGCAAAAATGTGGAAACTCTTACACCTGAACCGTCAACTGAGATGCTGAAAAAAGCTTTGCACCCATCGGAAGATAAAATTTTTCAAATTATATGTGCAAAAGTTCTGACTTCTTCTCGAGAAGAACTGGATAGAGTGTTTGCCGGCGGGGAGGGCCTGGGAAACAAGCTGAAAAATGAAATAAGAAAGGCTTCTGCGTATGATCAACTGATACAGCGCTTAAAATCTAAGCGATATACAAGGACCAGGATAGAAAGATTTATTTCACATGTACTGTTAGATATAGGCGCACCTGATTTATATCCTAATTATATCAGGGTTTTGGCTTTCAACAAAGCCGGCAGCAGGTATTTAAAGGAAGTGAAGAAAAAAGGCATTTGCAGTTTGCCTATAATAACCAATATTAATAAAGACGCTCAAAACGACGTTGCTCTTATGTCAGCTATAGAAAAGGACATTCTTGCAACAGATATATTTAATTTAGCATCGGGAAGAAACCTTTATGATGAGTCTGACTATGTCAGAATGCCTCGATTGATTGAATAGACAGATAGACTGATTGAATGATGATTGAATGGTGATTGAATAAAAAATTTCTCTTGACTAACCGCATATAAAGTGGTATTCTATCCAAGATATAAAGATATACAGTTTCAATTCAAAGGAGGAATCCATGAGAGCCATAGAACTACAGACGGCAAACATCAAGTTAAAAAACGATTACGACAGTGAATTGAAAAAAAACGTTATTATTATCCCTACTTTCGCAGATGTACACGTTCATCTTCGAGAGCCGGGATTTTTTTATAAGGAGACGATACGGACCGGAACAATGGCAGCTGCCAGGAGCGGATACGGTTTATTGATGTCCATGCCCAATTTGCAGCCTGTTCCCGATTGTTTGGCAAACCTGGAGCAAGAATTAAAAATCATAAAAAGAGACGCATGCATAGATGTGATACCTTACGGCTCCATAACCAAAGGAGAAAAAGGACAGGAACTTTCCGATATGGAAGAGATGGCGCCTTTCGTGGCAGGATACAGCGATGACGGAGTCGGCCTTAATTCACCTGAGCTTATGGAAAGCGCCATGAAAATCGCAAAAAAAACAGGCAAGCTCATAGCCGCCCATTGCGAAGATATGGAACTCAGGGCCGGAGGATACATACACGCAGGCAGGTATGCCGCTCAACATGGACATAAGGGAATTTGTTCAGAAAGCGAATACAAGCCTATAGAGAGAGACTTAAAGCTGGCTGCCAAGACAGGCTGCAAATATCACGTATGTCATGTGTCAGCCAAGGAAAGCGTGCAACTGATAAGAGAAGCTAAAAAAGCCGGAATAGACGTCACCTGCGAAACCGCTCCCCACTATCTGACCTTAACCGATGATATGCTCAAAGAGGACGGAAGATTTAAGATGAATCCGCCTATCAGGAGCAAGCAGGACCGGGAAGCGTTGATAGAAGGCATTCTGGACGGGACTATAGACATGATAGCTACAGACCACGCGCCTCATTCAGCTGAAGAAAAAGCCAAAGGGCTAGAAGGCAGCGCCATGGGTATAACAGGGCTGGAGACATCTTTCCCGGTAATATATACTGAATTGATTAAAACCGGCATCTTATCTTTAGAAAAGGTGCTGGAGCTTATGTGCTATAATCCAAGGAAAAGATTCGGCTTGGCCATGCCGGATATGGACACCGACTATGCTGTATGGGATTTGGAGACAGAATATTCAATAGATTCCGAATCTTTCATTTCCATGGGCAAAGCTACGCCTTTTGACGGCTGGAAAGTATACGGAAGATGTCTGAAAACAGTCGCCGGCGGAGCTACAGTATGGGATATTAAGGAGCAGAAATGAAGCAGGATACATATATAATAGAAGAAAATACCGTTATTGCTAAAAATACCATGAAAATGGTGATTTCCGGCGATACTGACAGTATTAAGAAACCGGGACAATTTGTCAACATTAAGATAGAAGGGCTATTTCTCAGAAGACCTATTTCCATATATGATGTGGAAGATGGCAAGATTACGCTGATATATAAGATAGTAGGACAAGGTACAGAGGCGCTGGCATCTATGGAAAAAGGAAATAGGCTGGATGTTCTGGTCGGCCTGGGTAACGGATACGATACTTCCAAAAGCGGTGATAATCCTGTGCTGATAGGCGGAGGCGTAGGCATACCTCCATTATATGGACTGGCCAAGGAGCTTATTTCTCAAGGGAAAAAAGTAAAAGCCGTACTGGGATTTAACACCGTCGATGAGATATTTCTTTTTGATGAGTTTAAAGAACTGGGTGTGGAAACGTACATAACTACGGTGGACGGCTCTACAGGAACAAAAGGTTTTGTTACTGACATACTGAGATCGTTGGAATACACGTATTTCTATACCTGCGGGCCTATGGCCATGTTCAAGGCTATAGAGGAAAATGCTGTAACTTCAGGCCAGTACAGCTTTGAAGAGAGAATGGGCTGCGGATTCGGAGCCTGTATGGGATGCTCGTGCAAGACAAAATACGGCAGCAAAAGAATATGCAAGGACGGACCTGTGCTGGAAAGGGAGGAGATAATATGGTAGCCGATTTGAAAAAGGACATGAGTATCAATTTGTGCGGCTTGGAACTTTCCAATCCGGTGATTCCGGCTTCGGGAACTTTCGGATACGGTATGGAATATGCGGAATTATATGATATCAATTGTCTCGGCGCTTTTTCATGCAAAGGCACTACATTGGAAGAAAGGTTTGGTAATCCTACTCCCAGAATCGCAGAGACACCTGACGGAATGATAAACGCTGTCGGCTTGCAAAATCCCGGCGTAGTCCATGTCATAGAAGAAGAACTGCCTAAGTTGAAGAAAGTTTACCATAAAAAAATTATGGCAAATATAAGCGGCTTCAGCGTGGAAGAATACGTTAATGTGGCCAGGAAACTGGCAGGTCAGGACCAGATAGGCTGGCTGGAAGTAAATATCAGCTGCCCTAATGTTCATGGCGGAGGAATGGCCTTCGGCACCACTGCCCAGGGAGCGGCTCAAGTGACGAGAGCTGTAAAAAAGGTGGCCGACAAGCCGGTGATAATGAAACTTTCACCTAACGTTACAGATATTGCAGAAATTGCCAAAGCTTGCGAGGACGAAGGAGCGGACGGCATAAGCCTCATAAACACTCTTTTGGGTATGAGAATAGATTTAAAGACGAAAAAACCTGTCATCGCCAATAAGATGGGTGGATTTTCAGGACATGCCATACTTCCCGTGGCCCTCAGAATGGTGTATCAGGTATATGAGGCAGTTAAAATCCCTGTAGTGGGCATGGGCGGCGTTTCCACCGCAGAGGAAGTCATAGAGATGATGCTGGCCGGAGCAACTGCGGTCCAAATAGGAGCAGCAAACCTGATAAATCCTTACGCATGCAGAGATATAATAGATAAACTTCCTGAAACCATGGAAAAATACGGTATAAATTCATTAAAAGATATTATAGGAGGTGCCCATTAATGGCTAAAGATGTAATAGTAGCTTTGGATTTTGCCACAGCAGAAGAAACTTTGAAATTTCTTGATAACTTTAAAGCGAAAAAACCTTATGTAAAGATAGGAATGGAACTTTTCTACGGAGAAGGACCTCAGATAGTCAGAGAAATAAAGGCTAGAGGACACAAGATATTTCTTGATCTAAAGCTTCATGATATACCTAATACAGTGAAGAAGGCCATGGCGGTGCTGTCTAAGCTGGATATAGACATGGTAAATCTTCATGCTGCGGGAACCATAGACATGATGAAGGCCGCCCTTGAAGGTCTTACAAGACCAGACGGAACAAGACCTCTTTTGATAGCAGTAACCCAGCTTACTTCTACGACAGAGGCAGTGATGAAAGAAGAGCTTCTCATAGATATGCCTCTGGAAAAAGTGGTCATGGACTATGCTTACAATGCCAGAAAAGCAGGGCTTGACGGTGTTGTATGCTCTCCGCTGGAGGCCAGAGCTGTTCATGAGAAATGCGGAAACGAATTTTTAACAGTTACGCCGGGAGTCAGATTTGCAGGGGGAGACACCCAGGATCAGAGAAGAGTCATGACTCCGGAAGCTGCTGCCAGAGAAGGCTCAGATTACATAGTCGTAGGAAGACCGATAACTCAGGCAGAAGATCCTCAAGCTGCTTACGACAGATGCGTAAAAGACTTTTTAGGAACAGATAATTAAGGCAAATACACAGTTTATTATAAAGATAGGAGGATGGAAAATGGTAAGCAAGACGGAAATCGCTCAAGGGTTATTATCGATAGGAGCTGTTTTCTTAAGACCTGAAGAGCCATTTACATGGGCAAGCGGCATAAAAAGTCCCATATATTGCGACAACAGACTCACTTTAACTGCTCCTGAAGTTAGAGATAAGGTAGAAGAAGGACTTGCTCAGATAGTTAAAGATATTTATCCGGAATGTGAAGTGCTGATGGGAACCAGCACGGCAGGAATAGCTCATGCGGCTATTGTAGGCTATAAACTTAACCTCCCTATGGGTTATGTAAGAGGCTCTGCTAAGGATCACGGCAGAACCAACAGAATAGAAGGGAAGCTGCTTCCCGGACAAAAAGTCGTAGTAATAGAGGATTTGATTTCTACAGCAGGTTCAGCTGTCGACACTGTGGAAGCTTTGAGAGAAGCGGGAGCCGATGTTTTGGGAATTGCCAGCATATTTACATACGGCATGAAAAAAGGTTTGGATAAGCTTGCAGAGCATAAAGTGAAAAATGTAAGCTTATGCGATCTGGATGCTTTAGTTGAAGTTGCCGCCGAAGGCGGTTATATAAAAGATAACGCTAAAGACGGAATTCTTCGCTTTCGCGAAAATCCGTCAGATGAAAGTTGGATGAGAGGAGTAAAGTAAATGAAAGAAATCAGAAATTTAATCAACATTACAGACCTTTCCGTAGAGGAAATAGACAGCCTTATAGAAGTAGCAGACGATATAGTTGCAAATCATAAAGATTACGAGAACATATGCGCTCATAAAAAACTGGCAACCCTGTTCTTTGAGCCGAGCACGAGAACCAGACTCAGCTTTGAAGCAGCTATGCTGGAATTAGGAGGAAGCGTTTTAGGCTTCTCTGAGGCCAACTCCAGCTCAGCAGCTAAAGGCGAAAGCGTAGCTGATACTATCAGAACAGTAGGCTGTTATGTAGACGTTATCGCTATGAGACATCCGAAAGAAGGAGCGCCTATAGTAGGAGCACAAAGGACCACAGTTCCTATAATCAACGCCGGAGACGGCGGACATTTTCATCCGACTCAGACCTTGACGGACCTTTTGACTATCAAGAGAAAAAAGGGCAGACTCAATAACATGACCATAGGTCTTTGCGGAGACTTGAAGTTTGGAAGAACAGTACATTCTCTTATAGAAGCCATGCTTCGTTATGAAGGAATCAAATTTGTCTTGATTTCTCCGGGAGAACTGCAGGTACCTGATTATATGAAAGAAAAGATGAACGCCAAAGGTGCTCAATGGAAAGAAGTTGAAAGCCTGGAGGAGGCCATGCCTGAGCTGGATATTCTCTATATGACCAGAGTTCAAAAAGAAAGATTCTTCAACGAAGAAGATTATATAAGACTTAAAGACAGCTACATATTGGATCTGGAAAAATTAAAACCAGCCAAAGCTGACCTTACAATAATGCATCCGCTGCCTAGAGTGAATGAAATTTCAACGGAAGTAGACGACGACCCAAGAGCCTGCTACTTCTTCCAGGCTCTTTGCGGAAAGCATATAAGAATGGCGTTGATACTGTTCCTTTTAGGAATTAAAAAAGAAGCAAAATAGGTGTAAAAAGATAAAAAGGAGGTATAAATATGAATATTGACGGAGTAAATAACGGTATAGTTATAGATCATATCAAAGCAGGCAAGAGTATGATGGTGTATGAGCTTTTGGGCCTTGACAAGATAGATAATTGCGTAGCCATCATACAGAACGCATCCAGTACCAAATACGGCAAGAAGGACATTGTAAAGATAGATGAGCTTATAGATTTGGACTATGACCTTCTTGGATATGTAGACAGCAATATAACAGTAAATATAGTAAAAGACGGCAAACTTGACAAAAAACTGCATATGGAGCTGCCGGATACACTTAAAAATGTAGTTAAATGCAAAAATCCTAGATGTATTACATCGGTTGAGCAGGAAATTGTTCATACATTTAAACTGGTAGATAAGGAAAAGAAAGTTTACAGATGCGTTTACTGTGATGCGGAACATAGAATTAAATAATAATTTTATTGTAAACTAAAATAAATCGTAAACCGCCAGCCTATTGATATGAGCCGTTTTGATGCAATATATCAGCTGGTGGTTTTGACATTGAGGAAACAAGGAGATGGAACAAAATACAAAAGTGTACGTTATAGGACATAAGAATCCCGATACGGATTCCATTTGCTCAGCCATAGCTTATGCTAATCTTAAGCGTATATTGACAGGAGAGGAATATACTGCTGTCAGAGCAGGACGAATTAATGAGGAAACTAAATACGTGTTAGAACGATTTGATGTCGATACTCCTGAATTTTTGTCCAATGTCAGTCTACAGGTAAAAGACATGGACATAAACAGAGTTGAGGGCATTTCCGGAGAAACATCTATAAAAGATGCGTGGAAAATGATGAAAGAACGCAATATGCGTACTATGCCCATAGTTAAAGACAATTGTCTTGAGGGGCTTATTACTATAGGAGATATTGCCACATCATATATGGATGTGCACGACAGTCAAATACTTGCTAAAGCGCATACTCCATATGCCAACATCATCAAGACTTTGGACGGATTCTTAGTTGCCGGAAAAGCGTTGAATTCTTTAACAGATGAAAAAAGCAGCAGAGATAAGTACACCTCGGGCAAAGTGGCCATAGCCGCTTCCGGAACCGATATCATGGAGGACTTCATAGAAAAGGGAGATCTGGTCATTTTGGGAAACAGATATGAAGCTCAATTATGCGCCATAGAACTGGAAGCTGCATGTTTGGTTGTATGCAAAGGATCCAAAGTGCCTGACGCAATAAAAAAATTGGCAGAAGAAAAAGGAATAATTATAATAAGCACACCTCATGATGCGTTTACTGTAGCAAGATTGATAAATCAAAGCATACCTGTCAGGTGCTTTATGAGCCGTGAGAATCTTACTACTTTTGATGCCGACGAACTGGTAGACGATATCAAAGAAACAATGGCTAAAAAAAGGTACAGAGACTTTCCGGTTTTAGATGAAACGGGAAAATTGATAGGGCTCATATCAAGGCGAAGGCTTTTGAGTGCGAGAAAGAAAAAGGTGATTTTAGTAGACCATAATGAGAGGTCTCAATCAGTAGACGGCGTTGTTGACGCTGAGATCCTTGAGATAATAGACCATCATAGAATCGGAAGCGTGGAAACCATGGAACCTGTATTCTTTCGCAACCAACCTTTAGGTGCAACTTCAACAATAGTGGCTCAGATGTATAAAGAGAACCACATAAAAATAGATGCCGATATGGCTTCTTTGATGTGTGCAGCTATAATCTCCGATACACTTATGTTCCGGTCGCCTACATGTACATCCACAGACAAAGAAATCTGCGTTGAACTGGCTAAAATTGCTGATATTAATATAGAAGAATTAGCAAAAGCAATGTTTGACGCCGGCAGCGATATCAGCGGAATGACTGCACGCCAGATATGCGCTATGGATTTCAAGCAGTTTACTTCTGGCAGCGTGACCTTCGGAGTAGGACAAATCAACTCTATTAACAGTCAGGAACTGGCTGAAATAAAGGAAAAAATAATGCCATCGCTGGAAGATTTAATGAGAGAAAAAGAACTTGACATATTATTTTTTATGTTAACTAATGTTGCTGAACAGAGCTCGGAAGTATTGTGCGTGGGTGATGGCGCTTTAGAATTGATTTCAGAATCTTTCGATTTAAATCATGATGTTTCAGAGAAAAACAAAGAACCGGCAGTCGTACTTTCAGGCGTAGTTTCAAGGAAAAAACAACTGGTTCCTGTGATAGTGGAAAATTTACGTCAATTATAACGAACTCATTAGAAGATGACTGGAGAGTTGAAATTTATGCCAAAAGATATGAAAAAAATCATTGCAGAGACAATGATCAAAATGATTAAAAAGAAAGGCAGCGAAAAAATAACCGTGACTGCTCTTATAGAAGAGTGCCATATATCGAGGCAGACCTTTTATTATCATTTTAAGGATCTTATGGACGTACTTGAGTGGTCAGTATGCAAAGGAACAGAGCATATTGTTGCAGAGAGTCTCAAGGCAGATGACATGAAATCAGCTCTTGAAATTTTTATATCATTTTCATCAGATAGATTCATAGAATTATCAAAACTGATGGACTCAGGTAAAAGAGCAGAGCTGGAAGAGCTTATAACTGATGCGGTTGAAGGTTATCTTCTGGAAGTTTTAAAGAAAAATATGCCTGAAATTTCTGTCAATTATAGCGACATGAAAACTTTACTCAGATTTAATGCTTTCGGACTTGCGGGTACTCTCTTGGATTTTTGCAAAAACCTTCAAACAGACAGAGAAAAACTCGCTGAACAGCTTGAAAAAATGATTTCTTTACAATTTTTGAACTTTGTAAGTACATATTCAGAAAAATGACAGTAGAATCCAGTAAAAATAATTGAGATAATAGATGATATATAAATATATATAAATAAAATCTGAAATCACAGAATTATAAGCTTAGGAGGGTATATCAAGTATGCAGGAAGTAAAAAAACCAAAAAAACCGCTTATATATTATTACCTTATCGTTATGGCAGTTCTGCTTCTTATAAATCTTTTAGCTATGCCTAAATTGGCCGAGCAGCAGATAGAAGATGTGGATTATGGTACATTCATGACAATGACCGAAAACAAGCAGATAGGGCAGGTAGAGGTTCAGCAGCAGGAAAATCAGATTTTGTTTACTGATAAAAAGAATACCACAGTATACAGAACAGGAATGATGCCTGACGATGATTTAACACAGCGTCTTTTTGATTCGGGAGCTGAATTTTCAGGCGAGATAATACAGCAGACAGACCCGTGGATAACTCTTTTGGTATCTTGGGTGCTGCCTATAGTGATATTTATAGCTATAGGACAGTATATTTCCAGAAAGATGATAAAGAATGCCGGCGGCGCAAATTCCATGATGTTTGGAATGGGCAAAAGCAACGCTAAAGTGTATGTTAAATCTTCAGAAGGAATAAAATTTTCTGACGTGGCAGGAGAAGACGAGGCTAAAGAAAGCCTTTCCGAGATAGTGGAATATCTCCACGACCCAAGCAAATACAGAAATATCGGAGCTACCATGCCGAAGGGCATCTTGCTGGTAGGTCCTCCGGGAACAGGTAAGACCATGCTGGCCAAAGCAGTGGCAGGAGAATCCAACGTACCGTTCTTCTCCATGTCAGGCTCGGAATTTGTAGAAATGTTCGTAGGCATGGGCGCTTCCAAAGTGCGCGATTTATTTAAGCAAGCTAAAGAAAAAGCTCCGTGTATCGTATTTATAGATGAGATAGACGCCATCGGGCAAAAACGTGACGGCCGTTTGGGCGGCAACGATGAAAGAGAGCAGACCCTCAACCAGCTGTTGACAGAGATGGACGGCTTTGAAGACAACACCGGAGTCGTAATTCTGGCAGCTACCAACAGACCGGAATCACTAGATCCTGCTTTGACGAGACCCGGAAGATTCGATCGTCGTGTACCTGTCGAACTGCCTGATCTTAAAGGCCGTGAAGATATCCTTAAAGTGCACGCCAAAAAGGTTAAGACAGATCGAGATATAGATTATGGCAAGGTGGCACGCATGGCTTCGGGAGCATCAGGAGCGGAGCTGGCCAACATCGTCAATGAAGCTGCCCTCCGCGCGGTTAGAAACGGCAGAGACTGCGTGACTCAGTCAGACCTGGAAGAAAGCATAGAAGTAGTCATAGCCGGTTACCAGAAGAAAAACGCAATCCTCACTGACGAGGAAAAACGCATCGTTGCTTATCATGAAATCGGCCATGCCCTCGTGGCAGCTAAGCAGACTCAATCTGCTCCTGTCCAAAAGATAACCATAGTGCCTAGAACTTCAGGAGCGCTGGGGTATACGATGCAGGTGGAAGAGGGGAATCACTACCTGATGAGCAAGACGGAGCTGGAAAACAAGATAGCAACCCTTACAGGCGGACGCGCCGCAGAAGAGCTTATCTTTAATTCATCATCCACCGGAGCTTCCAACGACATAGAACAGGCAACCAAGATAGCGAGAGCTATGATAACAAGATACGGCATGAGTGACGAATTTGACATGGTAGCCATGGAAACTGTAACCAACCAGTACCTGGGCGGCGACACAACTCTGGCATGCTCGGCACAGACCCAGTCTGAGATAGACAGACAAGTGGTGTCTCTTGTGAAAAAACAGCACGAAAAAGCTGCAAGGATACTTGAAGAAAATCGCCAGAAACTTGATGAACTTGCCCAATATCTCTATGAAAAAGAGACCATCACCGGCGAGGAATTTATGGAGATCCTGGAAAAATAACACAGCACCGGCAGGCATTGATGCCTGCCGGCTCAAACCGTAGGCAAACCCCGGATAGATTGTATGAATGTCCGGGGTTTTCTTTTACTTTTTCTTTTCGTACGTTGCA
>UQEW01000028.1 GCA_900540145.1 uncultured Eubacteriales bacterium | reverse complement strand
GATGTAAAAATTTAAAAAAATTTGATTTTTTGTCAGCAGCTCATTGCGCACACCGAATCAAATAATCACGCATGCTCTGGGCATACTGACGGCTGGGGTTTGTCTACAGTCTGACGGCCGGCTATGCCGGCCTTTATTCATACTTTATTTTGTTTCTTTTTTCCCCATATAAGCAAAGAGCGGCTGCAGTATGATAGGCAACCATAACACAGGAGCATATATGCAGTATGCCGTACTATCCATTCCGAGAGTGTTGGTAACGAATATTGCAGTTGCAGACCACGGTATTATAGGAGAAATGCCGGTACCGGCATTGAGCAATACTGCAGTAAGTTTTGACCTTGGTACATTACTTTTATCAAATACATCATTTAAAGGCGGAGCTAAAATGGAGTTAATTGCGTAATAATTACCGGTAACTATAAAACAGATAGAGTGCAATATTACGGCTCCGGTTACAATGCTTCCACTGGAGCGGGAATTACGAAATACTCTTTCCAATAAGCATGTTATTATTCCAAGGCGTTTGATTATACCACCGAAGCAGGCAGCAAACAGAAGAAGAATGAGGATAGATGCCATGCTGTTGACACCTCCGTAATGAAGCAATTCGTTGACTGCTTCATTTTCTGCTAAGTTGTAACCGCTCATCAACCCTTCGGTTATTTCAGTAAGATTGTTTCCCTGAATGAGGAGGGACTCCAAAACACCGGCGATAATTCCAAGCACAAAAGTAGGAATTGTAGGCACCTTTATTACCATGAAAAAAATAAGGAGCACCGGAGCAATTAGGGTAAGAACTCCCAGATTAAATTCGTCTGCTAAAGCATTTAAAAGCTGATCAGTTTCCTGTGTATGTAAATCTCCGCCGGGAGCTGTGACAATACCCAGATAGATATAAAGTACTATCGATATGACAATTGCAGGTATGTTGGAATACAGCGTAGCTTTTATTCCCTGAATAGGCTGGACAGAAGTTAACTCGCCTGCCAGGGCAAGGGAACTGGACATAGGTGACATTTTATCACCGACAAAAGCCCCTGCAACTACAGCGCTTACCGTATAGGAAGGATCTATACCAAGACCGCTGGCGATACCGGCGAATGCAACTCCCAACGTAGATATAACGCCCCAAGATGTGCCTATCAGCATACTCATGATCGAGCACATTATAAATGTGATTATGACTACGAATCGTGCATCAATTATTTTTATACCGATATAAATAAGTGTAGGGACTGTTCCGCCGATTATCCAGCTTGCTACCAGGGCACCTATTAAAAGCAGCATGAGGATTGGGGTTATGAAAGAAGTTACAGAAGAAACCATGCTTTCCTGCAGCTCGCTGTATGGTATTTTTCTTAAGAGGGCAATGACACCGACAAATATAGATTCGGCGATTAAAATTACAGCTATAGGCATTTCTACTACAAATAATCCTACTACCATTATTACTGAAATACCTAAAAGAGTAAGGCAGGATTCTCTAAAATTTAACGTCATGACTTCACCTTGATATGCTTTCTTGAAATATATTTATAATTTTTATTTTTAATAATCAGTATTAGTCCATGGTTTTTGGCTGCAATAGAAAAGTCTGTCGAGCAAGTCTTGACAATCACTTTTTTTCAGGGAACTGCGTGGAGATACATCAAAAGTGACAGCGCCAAGTCTGACAAGAGATGAAAAACCGCAGCTTCCCATAAACAATGCGGAAAGATCTGAAAGGGTGCAATGGACTTCTGCATCCGGCATGATGGAATCAGCTTCATCAAGCTTATGCCAGCCTTCGTTACTGAAGTTTACAGTCAGTTTTTGAGTTTTATGATTAAGCTCATCTTCATATGAAAAACGTACTGTCAGGCTGATTGCAGGAAATTTTCTGTAACTTGTTACTTCTATAAAATCAGCCGGAGATACTATTTTGTACATGGTACCTATAGCTGAAATATTGGTTTGGAGAAAACCAAAGTCTATATAATTACCTGAAGTGTCCTGAGCAGACGGAAGAAGATGATAAAAATCCGGTTCTCCTGTGCGCAGAACTGTTGTCTGAGCTAAATCACTTTGATTTCTTAAATATCCCAGAAGACAAAGGAGTATCCTACCATCCATGTATACCAGTTCATTGACTTCCATTCTGTTGATAGTGTAATTTACATCACTCTCACATATAAGAGAGTATGCCACGTAACCTTGTAGACGCCCATCTTCAAAATATCCTATTCTTCTGGTTTGAGTGTCATCTTTAATATTGCGTATTTCATCTTCAAATTTTTCAGCCATGCCATGATTTTTCGCAGCAAAAGCCGAGTGACAGAGGAGCATTTGCTCTATATCATCATTTGATGTCAGAAAGCGCAGTTTTTTGATTTCTTCTTTATCGACTTTAGGAAGAGCTTCTGTAGGAATTCTGTATTCATCCAGCTTGGTTCCGTAACCGTATCCCATTTTTCGATAAAAGTCCATTCTAAACGGCAACAGCATTGCTATTGAAGAACCATTTGATTTGGCATAATCCTCAAAAAATTTCACCATTTCCAGGGCAGCTTTGTTTTTTTTGTAAAGGGGATGAACTCCCAGGGCCATGAGACCTGTTGCCGGCTGCATTTTCCCAAATAGATTTATGGAAAAATCAATAAGTTTCATAGTTGCTATCAATGTTTCATCTTCAAATAGACCATAAAAGTGGATATGCTTATCGTTTTCCATAGAAAAAAGCACTTTTGGCCTGTATTTTTCACGACCGGAATCCCCGATATCTTTATATGCCGGATAAGCATTTAGATATATGGTGAGATAATCCTCCACAAATTCAGGAGTTATCAACTTTATCTCTCGTTTCATGAGCAAAACCTCCTTCAATGACCCTTAAATAATATTAAAATAAGCGCTAAGGATATGTCAAGATATCAGCAGTAATTTGAAGAGTATTTAAAGCGGAAATATGATAAAATGTTTATCAGATGATTATAGAAGAATTACGGAGGTTGCATATGAGACCTATAGCATATATTAGGACCGGATTTCATGAAAAATTTGGTGTGCCGAGGCAGAGCAGATTGGCTGATACAAAAGGCTATATAGAGTTTGAGCGAGAGTTTGCATATCCGGAGGCAGTAAGAGGACTTGAGGAATTTTCTCATATTTGGATTATATGGCAGTTTTCTGAAACGGAAAAACAAGGATGGTCACCTACAGTAAGACCTCCCAAGCTAGGAGGCAATGAAAGAAAAGGCGTATTTGCTACCAGGTCGCCGTTCAGACCTAATCCTATAGGATTATCCTGCGTCAAACTGGAGCGGATAGAAATGAGCAAAAACGGTCCGATACTTTATGTAATAGGTGCAGATATGGTGGACAGAACACCTATACTTGATATAAAACCTTATTTGCCTTATGCAGATGCAGTGCCGGATGCCGTTGGAGGATTCACCAGACAGGTGCCGCCGCCGTTGGAGGTCGTCTTCTCTAAAGAAGCTGAAATGAAAGTATCTGCTCAGAAGAAGGATATATTGGTACAGCTTTTGTCACAGGATCCTAAGCCTGCTTACAAGGATGATGCGCAGCGAACATATGTTATGGACTATGAAGATATAACCGTAAAGTTCAGAGCGGATAAAAGCATAATTACAGTCGTTGACATCTGCCGCAAGTATGATAAAATCTAAAAAGCGGAGGTAATTATGGATAGAGATTATAGCAGAATTGAAAAGACAGCTGAAAAATGCATGAGGATAACCTGCTTAATATGGCTTTGCCTTATCATGGCTGCAGCAACTTTAATAGTATTATTGGCAGTAGATGCCGGACTTATCGGAAATATCATTTTGGCAATTTGCTGGATTTTTGTGATAGTCTACATAGTAATAGCACCAAAAGTCAGATATGAAAGATACAGATACTGCATTGACAACGAAGCTATAAGGGTAAGAGAGGGGCTTTTCTGGATAAGCGAAAGCATTGTCCCTATAGAGCGTCTTCATAAAATCGAAGTATCTCAGGGTCCGATAGCCAGGCTGTTTAATCTTTCAACCGTATGTGTGACAACTGCGGGAGGAGATGTAAATATAAAATTTCTGGCTGAAGAAATAGCTGAAGAAATAGCTGAAACACTGAAGGTAAAGATCAATACTTTAGCTGTAACAGAAAAAATGGAAAAGGCTGATAACGGCCAAAACGGTGAAAGCGAAGGAAAGATAGATGGATAAAGGTACAGCTGCAGAGAACAGGTCTGATGCTTTGAGGCTGCGCTGCCATTTCTCTATAATATTTGAAAGCCTTTGGCAATTTTGGCTCGTAATTATTTTGATATTGCTTAACCAGATAGACGATATAATAAGCTTCATCAGGGACATAGGTCAAGAAGGCGTTATGGAATTTCTGCGTACAGGAGGCTTTTGGGGAATAGGCGCCGTTTTGCTGATAACATTGTTGGTGCTGGGAATACAGTTTTTTAGATGGCGCAAAACTTTTATAATACTTGAAGACAATCTCATAATAATTGAGAGGAATACTCTGAAAAAATACAAAAATACCATAGCCATAGAAAATATTTCTGCGGTAAACATGGAAAGAAACTTATTTGAGAGA
Organism: uncultured Eubacteriales bacterium; assembly: GCA_900540145.1. GTDB lineage: Bacteria > Bacillota > Clostridia > Peptostreptococcales > Anaerovoracaceae > Fimisoma. Next base: position 21,789 of record UQEW01000028.1, on the reverse strand, counting down.
ATCGTAGGAACGTATCGGATAAAGCTGGACACTAACAGCATGACTACGGCGGCGAAAACCGACGTCTCCATAGTACTCAGAGAGGACATAGCGATTTATTTCAGAAAGACTGTTCTGGAACGTATGAATAGGCTTAAGGGCAATCAAGTCTCCTTATCGGAGGAAAGACAGCCGGACCGGCTTATGTCAGAACCGGATGTGGGCAGGACAGTTTTACACTGCAGTACTGCGGATATGATAAAAAATTCTTTTTATACACTCCCTATGGCCAGCCTGCTGGTAGTAATATGCGGCATTGCAGGGGCCTGTTGGTTTAGTTTAACCTTTGGCTTTGACAGCTTCATCAGAGAAGCTATGGGTGGTTTTATAGCTATATTGCTGATGGTTTTGGGCAGTTTGTATAATTTGGTGAAAAAATTTCTGATATATTATGATTTTACCGTTTACAGAGACGGCAAAGACTTACATGTGAGATGCGGTCTCATCAAATTGAGAAGTTACACTATACCTGTAGATAAGATTACCGCTTTGACAATAGAACAGCCTCTTATGTCCAGAATATTCGGCAAATACAATGCAAAAGTTGTAACTGTGGGCATAGGGGATGAAGAAGGAGAATCTTCCAACATAACCATGTCCCTTTCGAAGGAGCAGATGACGTTTTGGCTTTCGGAATTAGTGCCTGAATACATGTGGGGAGACATGATGGCCGTTGAAAAGGAAGAACGATGCGGAGCGCGGGTCAGAGCCTTTAAGTCAGTGAAGTGGCATATTATGGTCATTCTTGCAGTATGGGCAATGGTGACTTTTGCAGAGTGGTCTTATATCATATCCTTAGGTTTGCCTATAGCTTTTGATTTGTTGATTGTAATGCTTTATGTATTGTCACATAAGAACGCAGGGTATATGATAAGAAATGAGGGAATGGTAGTCTGCAGCGGATATTTAGCCAAACATTATTCCATATTCAAGTATGATAGGATGCAGATAGTTAAAATAACTCATCATCCTATAGCGAAGAAGGATGGATGTGGCAGCGGCACAGTGATGCTGCTTAATTCCGTGGCAGAGATTCCATATATAAAAGAAAAATCAGCAATAGAGATTTCTGACAAGATGATAGGAGGAACAAAATGAGAAAAATCGTAGCTACAAAAAAAGCGCCGGCAGCCATAGGACCTTATGCTCAGGCAAATATTTACGGAAATTTGGTATTTACTTCCGGTCAAATTCCGCTGGTACCTGAGACAGGAGTGATGGTAGAAGGCGGCATTGAAGAACAAACCAAACAAGTATTTGCCAACTTGAAAGCTGTTCTTGAGGAAGCAGGCAGCGGACTTGATAAGATTATCAAAACTACTTGTTTTTTGAAAGATATGGGAGACTTTGCTGTTGTAAATGAAATATACGGCGGATATTTCGATGGCGACTATCCTTCAAGATCAGCAATTGAGGTGGCAAGACTTCCTAAAGACGCTCTCATTGAAATAGAAGTGATAGCATATATTTAGAAAGGCATAGCCTGAGGCACTCCGCTTGAAGCTTGAACATAAGTCTTCAAGGAATTGCCGGTGATTGCAAGGCCCGAAGGCCGATACGGTCTTCGGGCTTAATGACGCTTAAATGTGAGTTTTGGAGGAGACTATGACAAAAGAAAAAGATTTTAATAAACCTATGATGAGAATATTCATATCTTACTTCGGAGCGCATAAAAAGCTGTTTCTCATAGACATGAGCTGCGCTTTCCTTATCGCGGCAATAGATGTGGCTTTTCCTCTGGTCAGCAGATATGCCATGTATGAGCTGCTCCCGGGGAAACTTTATCGTGTCTTTTTTATAGTTATGGCTATAACCTTGGCTGCTTTTCTCCTCAGATCGGTGTTCTATTATATAATCACCTATCTCGGACACAGATTCGGTATTTTGGTGGAGGCTGATATACGAGAAGATTTGTACAGACATTTTCAATTGCTGGATTTTGACTTTTATGATAAGAACAGAACCGGAAAGCTTATGAACAGGCTGACCGGAGATTTGTTTGAAATAACGGAGCTGGCCCATCATGGACCGGAAGATTTATTGATTTCTATCGCAACGATTACAGGTGCTCTTATCGTCATGTTTACGGTAGAATGGAGGTTAGCGTTGATGGTGCTTATAATGGTGCCGGCCTTTGCTGTAATTGTGATGATTTGCCGAAAGAGCATGGTGGATTCTTCCGGCAAAGTTAAGCAGAGAATGGCAGATATCAACGCTGACATTGAATCTACCATTTCCGGAATGAAAACTTCTAAGGCGTTCGATAATATGGATATAGATTACGAAAGATTTGAGCGCTCCAACGAAACATACAAGGAATCTAAAACTGATTATTACAAAGCTATGGGAAGATTCAACGGCTCGCTGGAATTTTCCATATGCGCGCTTCAGGTAGCGGTCATAGCTTTCGGAGGCTGGCTGATAATGGACAACAGCCTTAACTATATCGATTTGATAACCTTTACATTATATGTTACTACTTTTGTTACGCCGGTGCGCAAATTGGCTACTTTGGCGGAAATATTCACCAACGGTTTTGCAGGCCTGAAGCGTTTCGTTGAAATTATGCGTCTTGAGCCCACTATCAAGGAAAAAGCAAATCCGGAAACTTTGGAAAACGTCAAGGGAGCCATATGCCTAAGCCATGTGGACTTTGCCTATGACGGCGATGACAAAGATGTATTGAAGGACGTTTCTCTGGACATAAAACCAGGTGAATGCATTGCCATTGTGGGTCATTCGGGAGGCGGCAAAAGCACCATGTGCCAGCTTATCCCAAGGTTCTATGATGTGGATGGCGGCAGTATAACGATAGATGGTATAGATATCAGAGATATTTCTAAAAGCTCTTTGCGAAATAACATAGGTATAGTACAGCAGGAAGTATTCTTGTTTGCTGATACTGTCTATGAAAACATAAGATACGGAAAACCGGATGCGTCTTTTGAAGAAGTTATGGAAGCTGCGAAAAAAGCTGAAATATACGACGATATAATGGCGATGAAGGATGGTTTCGATACATATGTGGGAGAGCGGGGAACGTTGCTTTCCGGCGGGCAGAAGCAGCGCATATCCATTGCCAGAATTTTTCTGAAAAATCCGCCTATACTTATTTTAGATGAGGCAACATCAGCTTTGGACAGTATCACAGAGCAGCAGATACAAAAAGCTTTCGGCGAGCTTTCCAAGGGTCGAACTACTTTGATGATTGCCCACAGGCTGGCGACGATTAAAGATGCTGACAGGATTGTGCTCATGGATGGAGGCCGCATAAAAGAGGAAGGAACTCACGAGGAGTTAATTGCCGCCGACGGTGATTATCGCAAGCTTTATGAGGCCCAGGCGTTGTCAAACAATTGATTGCAAGACAAAATTAAAGCAAAAAATATCGATAAACGACTTTTATAAATGCTGAGGTATATGGTATAATGAATTCATAATGAACGCTATAAGTTTTACAGGAATAAGACAAATATTAAATTATTAATAAACAGCTATTTTAAGAGGATGGTAAGACAATATGAAACCTATATACAAAAGGGTGCTGCTTAAAATAAGCGGTGAAGCGCTGGCGGGTCGGCAACACTTCGGCATCAACGAAGAAATGACCAGAAAAGTCGCAGCTGAGGTAAAACAGATTCATGATCTTGGCGTGCAGGTAGCCATCGTAGTCGGAGGCGGCAATTTCTGGAGAGGAAGAACCAGCAAAGACATGGACAGGGCGACGGCTGACTATATGGGCATGCTGGCAACGGTTATGAATTCGCTTGCACTGCAAGACGCTTTTCTTGCGCTGGGAGTTCCGGCTAAGGTTCAGACTGCCATAGAAATGAGAGAGATTGCAGAACCGTATGCCAGAAGAAAAGCGCTCAGCCATCTTGAACACGGCAGCTTGGTAATCTTTGGAGCCGGAACAGGTAATCCGTTCTTTTCAACAGATACCACAGCGGCGCTAAGAGCGGCTGAAATGGATGCGGATATAATATTGCTGGCCAAAAACGTAGACGCAGTTTACGATAAGGATCCATCCGTATATAAAGATGCGATAAAATTTAAGAGGCTAACTCACATGGAGGTAGTGGAAAAAGATCTTAAAGTCATGGATTTAACTGCCGCTACTCTTTGCAAAGATAACAATATCAAGATTCATGTGTTTGCCATAGCGGAAGAAGGCAATGTGCTAAGGGCCGTTTTGGGCGAAGACATAGGAACAATAATTGAGTAACATATTGATTAACAGGAGGAACCGTTATGGAAGAGGTTAAAAAAAATCTTGAAGAAAAGAGTAAAAAGAGCATATCAGTTTTAAAAGAGGATCTGAATACAGTCAGAGCCGGAAGAGCAAATCCTTCTCTTCTGGATAAAGTAATGGTGGATTACTATGGCTCACCGACTCCTCTTAAAAATCTTGCCAACATTGCGGTGCCTGACCCAAGGACTCTGCTTATCACTCCTTTCGACCCAAAATCCATCTCGGAAATAGAGAAGGGAATAAATGTGGCCAATATAGGAATTAATCCTTCCAATGATGGTAAGTGTGTGAGACTGGTAATTCCTCAAGTTACTGAGGAAAGAAGAAAAGAACTCACAAAAACAGTAAAGAAAATGGGAGAAGACAGCAAGATAGCTATAAGAAATATAAGACGAGATGCTAACGACGAATTGAAAAAACGTGAAAAAGCACATGAAATAACTGAAGACGAACTTAAGAAAGCACTTGAAGATGTACAGAAGGCTACAGACAAAACTATTAAAGAAATAGATGAAATAGTAGCCGCAAAAGAAAAAGAGATAATGGAAGTGTAATAAAAAAATCTAGGTATGGCTGCTGAGGCAGCCATACTGTTTATGGTGAGGATATGGTAAATAACGAACTTTTGCCTAGGCACGTAGCCGTTATAATGGACGGCAACGGACGTTGGGCACAGAAAAATAAAGTCAGCAGATTGCAGGGACATAATGCAGGTATGCTTGCAATGAAAGAAATAATAAAGAGGGCGGATATAATCGGCATAAAATATCTTACGGTTTATGCTTTTTCTACCGAAAACTGGAAGAGGTCTGCAGAAGAGGTAGGTGGAATTTTCGGCCTTCTTGTAAAATATGTAGCAAGTGAACTTAAAGAATTGAATGAAAATAATGTTAAAGTGAGAATATTGGGAGATTATACTCAAATCCCCAAGACTGCTGTAGGCAGTATCGAAAAGGCGCTCATAACCACGAAAGACAATGATGGTCTTCAGTTTAATATTGCGCTGAATTATGGGGGAAGACAAGAAATAGTCCGCGCTGTCAGACAAATATGCTATCTGGTAGAGACTGGTGAACTAGAAGGAGAGGAAATAGATGAAGAACTGATTTCTCGATATTTGTATACAGGAGTTGAAAACCAGAACATACCTGACCCTGATCTTATCATAAGGACCAGCGGAGAAGAACGGCTGTCTAATTTTTTGCTGTGGCAGTGCGCTTACAGTGAAATGGCTTTTAGCAATTCTTTGTGGCCTGATTTTACGCCGGATGAATTTGAGAGCATAGTGCTGGACTATACCAGACGAGACAGAAGATACGGCGGAAGATGATGCGGCGCGGATGGTATAACGCTGATGCGGCGGTTATGCTGATGCCGGCGATGATGGATGTGTTGGCGATGCCGGCGATGATGGATGTGTTGGCGATGCCGGCGATGTAAAAAAATTGAATATTTGCGTTTTTTGTCTGATTTTTACTAAAAAATCCTCTTTTTTATCTGAAATGACTTCTGAAAATGACAAAAAATCAAAATTTTCAGGAAAAAGTCAGCAATTTATGCAATTTGGCTGACAAAAATTTAAAAAAATTTATTTTTTTACATTTTTAAGGAGAAAAAGGAGGAAAAAATGCAAAATTTAGAAGATTTGCTGACTTTTTTAGAGAAAAACTTAAAAAAAGTCAGCGCCGAACTTGAAAGGACGCCTGCAGGTACTTTGATGAGAGTTACAGAAAAGGGCAGAGTCAGATATCTTAATTGTAATAAAGATGATGGCGGATATCGGCGTAAGCATGTAGATCCTGACGCTGATATTGTGAAGGCATTGGCAAGAAAAGAGTATTTGAGAATAGAAAAAGAAATTCTTGAAAGCGACATTGCATTGATAAGAAATATTAAAACGCGATATGTCGAACCTGCACCTGAAAATATTTTAAACAGAGTAAAAAAAGCGTATGATAAATTGCCTGAAAAGTATTTTTTTATGCCTCTAAGCCGCTTTTCGTCATCGGGAGAGCGCGAAAATAAAGAGCTTTTGTCTCAGGAACAGCTGATAGAATGGAGTCGCGCCGAATATGAGCAGAGCGATTATAAGCCGGAAAAGAAAATACATATAACGTCTGAAGGCGTAAGGGTAAGGTCCAAGTCAGAGCTGATAATAGCGGAACTGCTGTATATACAAGATATACCCTTTAGATATGAAGAGATGTTGACCATTGCAAACAGAAAGTTTGCTCCTGATTTCACGATTTTGAGAGAGGACGGCGCCCTGGTGTACTGGGAACATTGCGGCATGCCTAACAATCCGGCGTACATGGCGTCACACAAAGATAAGCTGAGCAAGTATGAAGCAGCAGGAATAGTTCCGTGGAAAAACTTGATAATAACTTATGATGAGCCGGACGGCACTTTGAATATAGGAATTATAGAAAGCGAAATACAAAACAAGATAAAGCGTATATAATAAATAAAGCGTATTTAAGTCATACTTTTAAAAACACAAAAGGAGATAAATATGAAGACGAGGATCATTTCAGCCTGTATAATGCTCCCGCTTTTGATACTGGTGTATTTGGGCGGCTGGTTTATATGGGCAGCAGCTCTCATCGTAGGTCTTATGGGAGTTCATGAATTTTATAAGGGATTTGAAGCTGCCGGTTTTAAACCATCTTATGCTATAGCATACGCAAGTATAGCAGTGCTTTATTGCTTAGGCGCAATAGATCCCTTTAACATGTCCTTCATAATGGCATGGATAGCGGCTGTGGTCTGCGCAAGTATGATATATGGTTTTAAAGTCAATGAAAGAAAGCTGGAAGATATGACTGCCACCTTGCTGGGCATAATGTATGTGGGATTCCTTTCATATCACATAGTATTGATAGACAAGTCAGAAAACCCTGTGCTGATATGGCTGGTGTTCCTGGCTGCTTTCGGCACGGATATAATGGCATATTTCACGGGAATGGCCATAGGCAAACATAAATTATGTCCGAATTTGAGCCCTAAAAAAAGCGTTGAAGGAGCAGTAGGAGGCGTTGTGGGAAGCGTGATTTTCTGCGGCATTTTCGGTTGGCTGGTTCTTCCTGAAGAGCTGATAGAATGTTTGATAATAGGAGGCCTCGGCAGTGTGGCTGCTCAGCTGGGCGATTTGTCTGCATCAGCATTTAAGAGGCAAATGGGTATAAAGGATTACGGAAAGCTCATACCCGGCCACGGAGGAATATTAGATAGATTTGACAGCGTAATGTTTACTGCGCCTATGGTATATTATGCTATAGTCTTTTTCTAAATGTTTTATCGCAAATGATAAACATGTATTGATATATAAAAAACGGCGCAAAAAGATTGAAAAGGTGATAATGATGAAGAAAATTTCACTTTTGGGAAGCACCGGGTCCATAGGGACTCAGTGCCTGGATATAATAAGAGATAATAAAGATAAATATCAGGTCGTTGCTTTGGCATGCGGCAGCAATGTTGACCTGTTATCTGAACAGATAGAAGAATTTTCTCCTGTTTTGGCAGCAGTAGCAGATGAAAAAGCAGCGCAGGAGCTTCAAAAAAACTATCCCGGGACTGAAATTTCATGGGGGAGGCAGGGACTCATAGATGTAGCCTGCGCTGACTGCGACATGGTGGTCAACGGCCTCATGGGAATAAGGGGAATGGAGCCTACATATCACGCTATAATGTCAGGAATAGACGTCGCACTTGCCAATAAGGAGACCTTGGTGGCAGGCGGTGAAATCATAATGAAGGCCGCTTATGAAAAAGCGATAAAACTTTTGCCTGTAGACAGTGAACACAGTGCCATATTTCAATGCCTTGAAGGAAATAAAGGCCGCAATATAAACAGAATACTTCTGACTGCTTCGGGAGGACCGTTCCGAGGATTCTCCAAAGAAGAACTTGAACACGTTACTATGGAGCAAGCGTTGAAACATCCCAACTGGTCTATGGGAAAAAAGATAACCATAGATTCGGTCACTATGATGAATAAGGGACTTGAAGTCATAGAAGCCAAGTGGCTGTTTGATGTGGATGTTGAAAAGATAGAAATATTGGTCCACCCTCAAAGCATACTCCATTCCGCAGTAGAGTTTGAAGATAAGTCGATCATAGGGCAGATGGGTCTGGCAGATATGAGGATTCCTATCAGCTTTGCCCTTTGCTATCCCGACAGACTGCCAAGCAAGGAGCCGGGATTGGATTTCTTCAGCCAAGGAGCGAGGATGACCTTTGAAAAGCCCGATACAGAAGTTTTTAAGTGCATAAAACTTGCATACGAGTCTTCCAAGGCCGGAGGCACTTATCCTGTGACTCTGAATGGGGCCAATGAAACGCTGGTGGAACTTTTCCTGAAGAAAAAAATAAAATTTACAGATATACAAAATATATTGGAAAGAATACTTGAGGCGCATAGCCCTGCATATAATCTGGATTTAGAGGGAATTATGGAAGCAGACCGAAAGGCGCGGACAGAAGCTTATGAGCAGGCACGGCGCCGGGCTTAACGCCGGCGAGCAAGCACAGCGGATTGCGAAAGAGGTGCGCAAACGGTCTTGAGAAAGAGAAGTTACAGAAAGGGGAACTATGAAGACAGCGATACTTGCTATCATATTGTTTTGCGTAATGATTTTTCCGCATGAGTTGGGTCATTACATTGCAGCGAAGAAATTGGGAGTCAAAGTCAATGAATTTGCCTTTGGGATGGGCCCTGTCATATGGAAAAAACAAAAAGGGGAAACTCTTCACAGCATAAGGCTTTTTCCTGTAGGAGGATTTTGCGCCATGGAGGGCGAAGATGAGGACTCGGATGAGCCAAGAGCGTTTTCAAATAAAAAACCGTGGCAGAAGATAGTCATACTGGCTGCAGGTTCTTTTATGAACGTGGTATGCGCGGTGGTGATCATGGCTCTTGTGGTAGGAATAATTGGATTTAATACGACAACAGTAGACCAAGTAACTGATGGAAGCCCTGCCTATGAAGCGGGTGTAAATTCCGGAGACCGAATAATAAGCATAGACGGCGACGAAATAGATGAATGGGCAGACATTTCTCAGGCTATTTCTACTTCCGAAGGAGATAGCATTTCTATGGTAGTAGAGAGAAATGGAGAAGAAAATACCCTTGACCTTACGCCGGTTCTTAATGAAAACGGACAATATATAATAGGAATTACTTCCGACATAAGTCATAATCCTTTCAAAGCAGTTGTGGAAGGCGCCAAGGCAACATGGAATATGACTATAACTATGTTTGATACGCTTGGTCAATTGTTTACGGGACAGCTTGGAGCAGACAGCCTGAGCGGACCGGTGGGAATGGTCCAGATGGTCAATCAGACATCCCAATATGGTTTTTGGTATTACGGATTTTTAACAGCCTTAATATGCATTAACCTAGCCATCATAAATATGCTGCCTCTGCCTGCTTTAGATGGAGGAAGGATAATTTTCGTCCTTTATACTATGATAACCGGCAAGCAGGTGAGTCAAAAGGTGGAGGGAACTATACATTTAGTAGGATTGGCTCTTTTGTTCGGTCTAATGATATATGTGACTTTCAATGATATAACCAGGATTTTCGCCGGTTAAAAGCATAAACCCAGCAGTTTGAATCGGTAACGGGAGTGATAATAAAAATGGTTACAAGACAAGTGAGATGCGGTGACGTTTTGATAGGCGGAGGAGCGCCGGTGTCAGTACAGTCCATGACCAACGTGGATTCCAGAAACGAAGCAGCGTTGCTCAGACAGATAGAACAGTTACAAGACGCAGGCTGCCAGATTGTAAGGGTAGCCGTATTTGATATGGAAGCTGCAGGCGTGCTGGAAAGAGTAAAGAAAAAGGTCAATATACCTATAGTGGCTGATATTCATTTTGATTATAGACTGGCCATAGCAGCCATAAAAGCAGGCGCAGATAAGATAAGAATCAACCCCGGCAATATAGGCTCCAGGGAGAGGATACAAGCAGTAGTTGAGGCTGCCAGGGAAAGAGATATTCCCATAAGAGTAGGCGTTAATTCGGGCTCCCTTGAAAAAGACATAATAGAAAAATACGGCGGAGTTACAGCTCAGGGCCTTGCTGAAAGCGCATTGAGAAACATAAAATATATTGAAGACTTGGATTACGGCAACCTGGTAGTCTCCATAAAATCTTCCAATGTCAGGATGAATTATGAGGCCCACAAGATTCTGAAAGATAAGACAGATGTCCCGATACATATCGGCATAACCGAAGCGGGTACCCCTGAAAAGGGTAAATTAAAGTCGGCCGTCGGCTTAGGCGCACTTCTCCTTGAAGGTATAGGAGATACCATGAGAGTTTCTCTGACTGCCGACCCCATCGAGGAAGTAGGCTTTGCCATAGATATATTGAAAACTTTGGGACTTAGAAAATCCGCAATCGATATAGTATCTTGTCCTACCTGCGGGAGAACCAGGATAGACCTGGAAAAATTAGCCATTCAAGTAGAAAACAGACTTAAACCTTTGGAAAAAGAACTGGAAAAGAATAAAAAAGACGGCATTAAAATTGCTGTGATGGGCTGCGCTGTCAACGGTCCGGGAGAGGCAAAGGAAGCAGATTTCGGAGTGGCAGGCGGAGACGGCAAGGGCCTTATCTTTGCCAAAGGACAGGTAATTAAAACTGTCAGCGAGGAATCGTTGGCAGATGAACTATTGAATATTATACAAGAACATTATAGATAATACTTGATTATCAATCGTGGATGTTTTGGGAGATGTAAGCGTAACAAATGATAGAAATAATCGAAGGCGTACTGAAAAATCATCACATAGGAAGCTTGCCGAGAGAAAAGTTAAAATATACCCTCGACAGAGCTTCCATAAAGAAAGAAGAAGGGGCATTATCCATAGAAATGACCCTTAATTTTGTTATGCCGATTAAAGCTCGAAATGAAATAAAAGACGCTATATCTGAGAAGCTGAATCATAAGATAAATAACATAAAACTAAATTTTACTTACAAAGATATAATCATTGAAAAAGAAGAAGCTGTAAAGCTTTTTCTGCCTTACATGATCGAGATAATAAACGGCGAATATCTGGCGATAACCAAGACTATACAGACAGATAACGTTTCGTTCAACGGCAGGAATTTGACCATATATGCATTAGGAGACTTTGCCGTGGCAAGGCTTAACGGCGATGTGAGCAAAAAATTTGAAAGTCTTTTAAAAAACTGCCTTGGAATAGACGCAGATATAGTATTTGAAAATAACCAGCAGCTTTATCAGGACAAAGTTAAAGCTTTAAAAGAAGGCGAAGAAGAAGAAATAAAGGCATGCGTACAAGAGTATGCCAAGGCTGTGCAGGAAAAAGCGGCAGCAGCTCCTGCTCCTGCGAAAGATGAAAGACCTTCATTCCAAAAAGGCGAATGGAAAGGAAAAAGAAGGGAAAAGGAACTTCCTGCCGAAGGCAACCGCATAATAGGAAGAGGGATAGATGCTGCTCCTAATACAGCCTTGAGAGATATAGAGCCTTCTCAAGGAACCGTAGTAGTAGAGGGAACCATATTCAGAATAGATTTCAGGCTTATAAAGAGCGGCAACTATCTTATGACTTTGCTTCTTACAGACAATACTACTACCATTTGTACTAAAATTTTTATTACGGAAAACAAACAGAAGGAAGTAATTGAACTTTTAAAAGAAGGAGATACCGTCAAGATAAGAGGTCAAGTTCAGTGGGATACATTTGAGAATCTCAACATCATAATGATAAAAGATTTGGAAAAAGGGGAAAACACCGATATGAGCCGCCACGATACATGGCCTGACGGCAAGAGAGTAGAACTTCATGCTCATACTAAGATGAGCTCTATGGATGGCCTCAATGAACCTGCAGACCTGGTCAACCAGGCAGCGGAGTGGGGACAACCGGCAGTAGCTATAACCGACCACGGCGTAGTGCAGGCTTTTCCGGATGCTGCCAAGGCTGCAAAAAAACTCAAGGACAAAGGCAAAGAAATAAAGATAATATATGGCTTGGAAGGCTATGTGCTCGATGACGAAGGCTTGATAGATGAAGACGGCAATATCGATTACAAGAGCAGACCAACCAACCACATTATTTTGCTGGCAGCCACTCAGGAAGGACTGAAAAACATCTATAAGCTGGTGTCCTACTCCCACCTCAACTATTTTTATAAAAAGCCGAGGCTGCCAAAGTCGGTCATATCAGCCCATAGAGAAGGCATAATAATCGGCTCTGCCTGCGAGGCCGGAGAAGTATATCAGGCTTTTTATCATCAGAAATCTCATGAAGAAATAGTTAAAATAGCCGGCTTTTATGATTATCTTGAAATCCAGCCGCTGATAAATAATAAATTCCTGACGGAGGACAGGACGGAGGGCGGAAAGTACCCTGACAGACGTCAGCTTACGACGGAAGATTTGAAGGACATAAACAGGCAGATAGTAGAGCTGGCAGACGAGCTAGGCAAGCCTGTAGTAGCAACTACAGACGCTCATTATGACCAAGCAACTTCGGCTATTTACAGGAACATAATAATGGCAGGACAGGGATACAAAGACGCTGAAAACGGTCAAGGCCTTTATTTAAGAACCACCAACGAAATGATGGAGGAGTTTTCGTATCTCGGAGAAGATGTAGCCCGCAGAGTTGTAATTGAAAACACCAATCTTATAGCTTCTAAGATTGATAATCTTCTCCCCGTTCCTAAGGGTAAGTTCCCTCCGAAGATAGACGGCGCAGAGGAAACCCTGAGAAAAACCTGCATGGAAAAAGCTTACAGCATGTATGGCAATCCTCTGCCTGATGTAATCGGCGAAAGATTGGAGAAAGAATTGAGTTCCATAATAAACAACGGATATGCGGTCATGTACGTATCTGCGCAGATGTTGGTAAACAAGTCTCTGAAAGACGGATACTTGGTAGGGTCTCGAGGTTCTGTAGGCTCATCCCTCGCTGCCACTATGGCAGGTATAACTGAAGTAAATCCGCTGGATCCGCATTATATATGTCCGGAGTGCAAGCATTTGGAATGGGGAGACAAAGAACTCTATGACTGCGGTATAGATATGCCGCCAAAAGACTGTCCCGTATGCGGCACGCCTATGAATAGAGACGGATACACTATACCTTTTGCCACATTCTTAGGATTCGACGGAGATAAAGAGCCGGATATAGACCTTAACTTTGCAGGAGAATATCAGGCTACAGCTCACAAATACGTGGGAACCATATTTGGTGAAAAAAATGTATATAAAGCCGGTACAGTAGGCACCATAGCCGACAAGACGGCTTATGGCTATGTACGCAAGTTTTACGAAGAACAGGGCATACCTATAAATAAATATGAAGCGGACAGGTTGACTAAGCATTGTACAGGAGTCAAACGTACCACAGGTCAGCATCCGGGAGGTATAGTAATCGTGCCGGACGATCATGAGATATACGAATTTTGTCCCGTACAGCATCCGGCCAACGATGTCAAATCTGATATCATAACAACCCATTTCGATTATCATAAGATAGACGAAAATCTGTTGAAGCTGGACATACTGGGCCACAATGTACCGTCGATGATCAGACAGCTTCAGGACATGACAGGCATAGATCCACTGACTCTGCCGCTGACCGACAGAAAGGTGCTGAGCATATTCAACGGTATTGAAGCTTTAGACATAAAAGACCCTGATTACAAGTTTACCCATGGCTCTTATGCCATACCTGAATTCGGCACGTCGTTTGTAAGACAGATGCTTGACGATATCAAACCGGACAAGTTTGCCGATTTGGTCAGAATTTCGGGATTTTCCCATGGTACCGATGTGTGGCTCAATAACGCGCAAGATTACATAAGGCAGGGAATTGCCACCATGAGAGAAGTAATTTCCACTCGTGATGACATCATGAATTATCTCATGCTGAAGGGTATCGAGAACAAAACAGCCTTTCAGATAATGGAGGACGTAAGAAAGAACAGACCTTTAAAAGATGAACAGCTGAAGGTCATGAAGGAGCACGGAGTTCCTGACTGGTACATAGATTCATGTATCAAGATACAATACATGTTCCCTAGAGCTCATGCTGTAGCTTATACCATGATGTCCTTCAGAATGGCGTGGTATAAGGTATATTATCCTGCAGAGTTTTATGCTACATATTTCAGCAGCGTGGTCGCAGATTTTGATGAAGAAACCATATTGAAGGGCAAAGATGCTATACTGGAAAAGATGGCTTTGATAAACGCTAAAGGTCAGGCAGCTACAGCCAAAGAAGGTAACGAGATGACCGTTTTGGAGGTGGCATATGAGATGTATGCCAGAGGATACGAATTTGCTGATATAGAGCTGGGGCACTCGGATGCAGCCAAGTTTAAAATCAAAGACGGCAAAGTACTGCTTCCGTTTATGGCTATTGACGGTATGGGCGAGACAGCTGCCAATTCCTTCGTAGATGAGTATAATATCAAACCTTATGAGACTATAGAGGACATATTTAAGAGGTCGAAAATAAGCAAATCTTTGGTGGATACCCTCAAAACCAGGGGTATTTTAAAAGGACTGCCGGAGACCGATCAACTGAGCTTCTTTTAACGTTTATTTCAGCGTCTGCAAACTGGCGATTATACTGTGAGTTGCCCCTAAAAAGACTACATTTTTTGGGAACACTTCAGATCCGGATATGAGGAGGCGAAGACATGTTTAAGCTATATGTTTCATTGGAAGAAATACTTACTGATGATTTTTTTCGTGATGCCGAAGTGCTGTGCGGAAAAAACGGATTAAATCATAAAGTCAAGCAAATATCCGTATTTGACTGTTTATATCACCGCAATCTTGTTGAAAAAGGTATTTTGCAGTCCGGAGATTTATTTATATCATGCTTCGACCAGTTTTCAGATACGTCCGAGCGCGGGGAAGGCGATTTATTTGACTTCTTTGACGGTCTGATCAATTCAAAATGTGCAGGTCTTATTATCTTAAGCAAAGACGGACGAAGGAAAGTATCGCCTGAAATAATTTCTATTTGCGATGCAAATGATTTTCCAATTGTATATCTGCCATCTACAGTATCGTATTCTTTGGTAATGAATACGATTAATCAATATATATCCATTGATAATTATAACGCTTTTAATCGAATGAAACTGGATGAAATCCTTCGCGGAAATCAAAATACTGAAGAAAGTCTTGAACTTTTATATTCGATAAAGCCGTCAGTGTGTTTATATATCCAGGCTATTTCTGTGACAGGAGAGTTTTATTCTGCCTTTTCTCGAAATGAGCTATACATTACCATGCTCCATCAGAGCGGAGATATTTGTACGATAGACAGTAATCACGTCAATCTGATTATAAGTGCAGAAGAACAGAAGAAATTATCACAGAAATCAAATGCAACGATAGATTTTATCAAAAATTATATTAACATCAATTACGTAGGGTTTAGCAATATCTGCCACCGCAGTGAAATTCGTGAAGCATTGACTGCATGCAATATAGCACTGCAGACTGCCGTTACTATGAATATTGAGACGCAGACTTATGACCCGCTCAGCAGTATGCAGTTATTGCTGGCCATGAAGAACTCCACGGCTGCAGCCAACTTCTATAAAAGATACGTGCAGATTATCCAATGTCACGTGTCTTCAGGCTCAGTATCTGAGATACTGCGAACAGTAGAAGTCTTTGTGGGCTGCAGCGGCGATTATCAGGAGACTGCCAATATTTTAAATCAACATATTAATACTATACGATATAGAATAAACAAGGTTAAAGAAGCTTTAAACATGGAAAATGATTTAATCAAGTTCTATGAGACTATCGCCATCGGGTCAAAACTGAGAACCATTTTAAATATAGAGCTGTAAGATTTGTGTAAAATAAGAATCGGTGCCGACGCTTTAAGACGGCACCGATTTATTTTAGGTCTATGCTAATTATGAGGATACATTGCTTCCAGCTCTTCATCGACCATTTTTCCCTCATCCATCAGCTGAACACCATCCAGCCATACTGAGGTATTTAAACATATTCCGTCGGTGTGAGATACTGCGGCCTGTCCGTCTGGTCCTCCAACTGTTGGGCTTACATAACCGATTCCCCATTCGGTTACGCCCCAGACTCTCTCGTCTTCAACCACATTTCCTGACAATTTTGCCCCCGGGTTGAAGCCATAAGCAACATGAGCCATCTTAAGCATACCAGGATCTTTAAAATCCTTAAGCCATTTTTCATATGCAGCAGCATCAGAACCACCTTGAATTTCAACAATTACACTGTCTTTAACAATTAATTTAATCGGTCGGTCAGGTGTTCTGCCGAATGGCGGTGTAACTGTGCCGTCAAATACTATGGTTCCGTTTACACTGCCGTATTTAGGTACGACATTTAACTGCCCTAGCATCATATAAACACCGCTCTTGGAAGCGTCGCCTGTATCTACGCTGACAACATGGCGGTCATCTGTTTCAAAAGTGACATCTGTACCTGCCGGTGTTGTCATTCTTATAGTTTTTGCAGCTCTATTCAGCTGTCCTACTTTAGTCATAAAAGCAGTTAATTTAGGAATATCAATATCGCTCATGGTACGAATCATAACATCTTCCGTAAACTCTACAAGGCACATGTAACGCAGTTTTTTATTTACTTCAATAGCTTTTTGATAAGGCGTTGAATATAATAGCCATTTTTGATTGAATTCAATCCAGACATCACAGTTTGATACTGCTGCAGTCAGCGGTTCCATGGGAAGCTTTGGGTCTGCGGCCTGGCCGACTCCATCAGGTGCCGGAAACTTTATGACCATAGGATGGGCGCCTACAGCGTGAGCGCTGGATGCAACTGCATTGACCACATTCATGCAAGAAAGTGAATCGCATGTGATAACAACAGACTCTCCTTTTTTTACTTGAAACATATCTTTAATTAACGTATCGGCTGCTTTTTGCATTTCATATTCGTACATTTTAAACCTCCTATTATGATATCAGCAGTTCAAATTTACACTCATTATAAAAGATACAAATCCAAGAAGCTTTGTTCTGAGAACAAAATCCGGCACTGAATTTTATTCTCAGAACAACGAAATGTCAGTGATGATTTAGTATTATTTAAGCAAAATTAACCGTGCGCGAGGATGGATAAAGAACATAGTTTTTTAGTTGCCGTTAAAGTGTCACAATTCCATAAACAATAGAAGGGAGGAAGTTCTTATGAGCAAGAATTTCAAAAATGTTGAATCAATAACCTTGAATGTTGTCCCACAAGAAGAAAGAAAAGGTTGGGTTGAAGTCGCATTTATTCATGCCGGTATTATGATTTGTGTTCCCAGTCTGCTGATTGGCGGTTTGCTGGCTTTGGCAATGCCGATATGGGAGGCGCTGCTTGCAGGATGTACAGGTTATGCGCTGGTTATGCTTTTTACCTGTTTTACCGCGATCCAAGGAAGTGATTTGGGCGTACCGTCATGTGTAGCTATACAATCATGCTTCGGCAAACTGGGGTCAAGGTTTATTGCAAGCGTGCTGCTGACGATTTCGCTGGTAGGGTGGTTCGGCGTTAACAACGCTGTTTGCGGCAGCGCTTTCAGCAATTTAATGTCAACGTCCTTTGGCATCGACGTACCGTTATCTGTATCTACATTTGTCTGGGGAATTGTCATGCTGACAACGGCAGTATATGGATTCAGCGCTATGGGAAAATTGAATATCATAGCAGTTCCGGCACTGTTGATCGTTTGTATTATAGGGTGCTTTCTGGCCATGAAAGAACATGGAACGGAGGCACTTAATGTATATGTTGAACCTACCATGACATTTGTCCAGGGCGTTACATTGACTACAGGGTTTCTGGCTATGCAGGTAACCACAGCTGCGGATATCACGAGATATCAAACAGGAAGAAAAAATACACTGAAAGCTACTTTATGGGGAACTACTCCTGCCGGCATCCTGATGTTGGTTATCGGCATACTAATGGCTAAGGTTGCAGGTCAACATGATATCAGCCTTGTTCTGATTGATATCGGTCTGCCGGTATTAGGCATGATAGTCTTGATTCTGGCTGCCTGGACGACAAATACGTCAAATGTTTATTTGGCCGGAATCGATATTGTCAATGTCTTTAATCTTAAAGATGATAAACGTGCAATGGTAACCTTGATTGCAGGTGTTTTGGGAACCTTATTGGCCGTATTTGGCGTAATGAATCAATTTGAAGCATTTATTACCTGGCTGGGCGCAGCATTTTCACCTATGGCAGGCGTTTTGCTGGCTGATTACTGGATAATTTCCAAAGGAAAGCCTCAAAATTGGAAACCGCGGGAGGGCTTCTATTGGATTGGAATAATCGCATGGCTGCTTGGCTTTATTTTAAATATCTTTGTAACACAGGGTCTGGTTCTGGTTCAAAGCATTGCCCTTTCCGGAGCAGCTTATATTATCTTATACAAAATCTTTAATAAAAGTGGGATGTAGAGAAATGGACAGGATATTCGAAAACTTTTATAGGGAAAAAGAAGGAGAGCTGTTTGAAGATATTTCAAAGCTTATTGCGATTCCCAGTGTTGCAAAAGCACATGAAAAGGAGAAAGACGCACCTTACGGAACGGCTGTGAAAAAAGGATTGGATTATGTTTTGCAGAGAGGAAAAGAACTCGGATTCGAGACTGTAAACTATGACAATCAGGTAGGAGAGATCATTACCGGTTCGGGGAAAAATACAGTAGGTATTTTGTGCCATGTTGATGTGGTAGACGCCGGAGACGGTTGGACGACAGATCCGTTTAAAGCAGAACTGATTGACGGTGAATTGTACGGAAGAGGTGCAATCGATGATAAGGGTCCGCTGATTTGTTCCCTGTATGCAATGAAATACTTAGAAGAATACAATCACATACCGGATAACTGCCGGATTAAAATGATTATCGGAACCGATGAAGAAGAAGACTGGGAGAGCATTGGCTATTATTTGCAACAGAAGCCGGAACTGCCGACATTTTCCATCGTACCGGATGCTAACTTCCCCGTCATATATTGCGAAAAAGGTCTTGCAAACCTGGAATTAATTTTGCCGATAGGCGACGACGGGAAGGAGCAGAAAGAAGGCTGCTTTAATATAACGCAACTAAGCGGAGGAGAAAGAAGCAATGTGGTAGCCGCTAATGCGATGTGCAGAATAGAGTCTTCAAACCCGGCATTTGACTTCGAAAGGGGGATGGCCTTTATAGAAGATTTTTCGAATACAATGGAAATTTCTATAGAAGCAGAGCGAGATGAGTCGGCATTGAATATTAAGGTGTTCGGCAGAGCGGCTCATGCAATGACGCCGGAAAAAGGCAAAAATGCCATATCTTATTTGATGAAACTTCTGAAAGAGATGTCTCTGAAATGCGGGATATATTTTGCGCAACAGGAGCTTATAGATTTCTATGATAAGTACATAGATTTGCAATATGATGGGAAGAACTTGGGCTTAAAATGTTCTGACAATGATTCAGGAGACCTTACCCTTAATGTGGGCATTTTAAAGTTAGAGGAACATTGCGTCAGCATGAAGATAAACTTGCGGTACCCGGTTTCTTATGGCTTAAATCAGATAAAAAGTAAACTCGCTCAAGTTACCGATTCGGAAGGTGCAAGCATAAAATACGGTGTATGTATGGATCCGATTTTTTTCCCGAAAGACAGTCCTCTCGTTGAGACTCTCATGGATGTATATCAAAAAATCACCGGAGATGAAACTACGGAGCCTATCGCTTTGGGAGGCGCCACTTACGCTCGGGCAATCCCTCAGGCGATAGCATTCGGACCTGTATTTCCGACACAGGAGGAACTTGCCCATGAGGCAGACGAGCACTATACGTTTGCCGATTATAAAAAAATAACTAAGATTTATGCCGAAGCAATAATGAGGTTGTTTGCGATATTTTAGGGCAGGAGAGGCTTTTGTGATGGCAGAAAAAAGGAAAAAAACATCTGGAATAAAACCGGAACTCAGTGTTGAAGCATTAGTTTTTATCGTGCTGTTTTTGGGAGTTTTTATTCTTATCGGGCAAAAAATGGGCGGTGTAAACATGATAAACAGCATGATGAAGACTGCGTATGATTTGCTGATGAATACGGTTTTATACATCATGGCGCTGGCGGTGTTGACAGGAGCCGTAAGCGGATTATTTACAGAGTTCGGCGTCGTATCTGCGCTCAATAAGTTGATTTCACCGCTTATGCGACCGTTGTACGGCCTTCCGGGAGCTGCGATGATGGGAGCGATAGCGACTTACCTGTCAGATAATCCCGCAATACTTACCCTTGCACAAGATGATAATTTTAAGAGGTGTTTCAAAAAATATCAGTTGCCGGCATTGACCAACATTGGGACAGCATTCGGAATGGGTTTGATTATTACTACCTTTATGATCGGTATAAAAGGACAAAACGGAGAGAGCTTTGTAACGGCTGCTTTAGTGGGAAATTTAGGCGCTGTGGCAGGAAGCATTGTAAGCACAAGGCTGATGTTGATGAAAACTAAAAAGATATATGGCACGGAAGAAGCAGCTGCATTGAATAATTCCGGTATTGAAATAAGAGCAAATGAAAGAGTAGTGCGGCAGGGCAGCGTAGGAGGACGCTTTATTGAAGCTATGCTTGAAGGCGGAAAAAACGGTGTTTCGATGGGTGTTGCTATCATTCCGGGCGTTCTCATCATCTGCACGTTTGTGCATCTTCTTACAAACGGTCCTTCCGCAGATGGCAGCTACACGGGAGCGGCATATGAAGGCGTCGCATTTCTACCTTTTGTAGCTGAAAAAATAGAATTTATTTTGTCGCCACTCTTTGGATTTTCTGCGGCGGAAGACATAGCTGTCCCGATTACTGCCCTTGGAGCTGCCGGGGCGGCCATCGGTTTGGTTCCGGATCTTGTGGAATCAGGATATGCTGCCGGCAATGATGTTGCGGTATTTACCGCCATGTGCATGTGCTGGAGCGGCTATTTAAGTACTCATGTGGCGATGATGGATTCTCTTAAATTCAGGAATTTAACGGGGCAGGCTATTTTGTACCATACCATCGGAGGACTGTTTGCAGGGGTGAGCGCTCATTTTATCTATATGTTAATTACGTAATTTTGAATTAACGTTTTTTAGAGTCGTCTAATTGCATCTAAAGTAAAACCTCATGATTCGGCGGTATACGGGTATGGGGTATACAAAAGACTTTTATCGAAAAATGTTGTACAAAATTCGATTTGTTGGTATTTTGTACAACATTTTCTTTTTTATAATAAGGGCTGTTTGATGTCTTGACGATATATCAGCTCTGTCGGAGATTAGGAATTCGCAAAAATGGTCGAATATTGGTCTGTTTTGTCGTAAAATGACAAAAAACAGACCACATAATAGATAAGGCGTCGCCGTGGCGCTGTTATTACATGCACGAAACTTCGATATACCCCCTACTTTTTTAAGGCATGTTGTATAATTTTGCGATTACTTCAAAAA
>UQEW01000027.1 GCA_900540145.1 uncultured Eubacteriales bacterium | reverse complement strand
ATTTGAACGCTGCCGATGTAATTTTTTAAAAAATCACGATTTTTTTACATCCGCTTATTGCGCACACTGCATCAAACTATCATGTCTGCTCCGGGCATGACCTGGGCACACTGACGGATGAGGTTTGTCTGCGGTCTCTTTTTTATCGGCGTGCCTGACGGCGCAAGGCCGCGTTGCTGCTTTACGGAAAGCATACCTTTTTGCAAAAAACATGTACGAAGTATCAAAAAAACTCTAAAAGGTATCAATTTTCAGATTATTATCATTCTCACCGATTTTTCTCATTATTACAAATTTTTCTCATTATTCTCATCAGGCGGCGATGACTGACAAGCATCTTCAGGACCTTCGGCATCTGCGATTCTGTTTTTCTTTCTAACTTTTAATACTATCATGTTTGGATTGAGCTGAGCCAATATTACAGAAGCGAATACGCATGCGGAACCGAGAATTTCTTTCATAGTGAAAGATTCACCTAAGATTATTACACCGGCGATGGCTCCGAAGACCGACTCTAAGCTCATCAAGAGAGCTGCAACCGTAGGGTCGGTATACTTCTGCGCGATGACCTGGAACATGTAGCAGATTCCCGAGCCGAGAACGCTGGCATAGAGAATTTCAGTGCTGCATGAAAGAATTTCATCTACAGACGGCTTTTCTAATATTAATGAAAATATAGTACAATATATAGAAGCTATATAGAATTCTATACATATAAGATGCATTCCGTTGATAGATTGAACATATTTGGAAATCAGCAGCATATGAAGAGCTCCAAAAGCCGCGCCGGCGATGACCATAATGTCGCCGGGATTGATGCTCAGACCGGCTGTCCCCAGATCACATAAGTTATAGAGACCGAACGTAGCCAATATGACGCCAATCCACATGTTCAGGCTTGCTTTTGATTTAAACAAAACGAATGCCAGCAGAGGAACGATGACCACGTATGTAGCAGTTAAAAAAGCTGCTTTACTGGCATTGGTATATTCAAGACCCCATTGACCCAGCACGGAACAACATAGCTGTACCATGCCCATCACAGCGGCTAATTTAAATACTTTGAAAAAAGACTGTTTATCATAGTGAGTTCGTTCTTCAACAGGCTTTCGATTTTCTAAAAATAAGACAAAAGGCAGTATGGTGGTAGCGCCTAAGAAATATCTTAACGCCATAAAAGTGAAAGGACCTATTACTTCTGCCGCGTTCTTTGAGAAAACAAAATTTATGCCCCATATTATGGCAGCGGTCAGTAGCAGAAGATTGCAAAACAGTGTAATCTTTTTAGTTGAATTCATTTTTCACCTCGTCTTATTTTAAACTTGTCGCAACTATTATAATCCAAAGGTTATGTTAAGAAAAGACAAATTATTTTAAAAAGACAAAAAATTTTCGGACAAAACGACAAAAAATTGGCGAAAATAAAACTTGCGATGTTTAAAACAAAAGCAGGTATGATAAGTATCGACAGAAGCATTGATTTTTCAACGCAAAAATGACATAGAAAAAAATAATTTTATGTATTGAAATGGCATAGAAATTGCATTAAAATAAGGGCGTGGGGTGTTAATGCACATGAATTCTATATTTTATTGAAAGGAGACGATTCAATGGCAATTCTGAAAGACAAAAAAGCCATCATTATCGGTGACAGAGACGGTATACCGGGACAGGCTATTGCAGAGTGTGCTGAATCGGCAGGTGCAGAAGTAGTATTTTCATCTACTGAGTGCTTCGTCTGAACGGCCGCTGGTGCTATGGACTTGGAAAACCAAAGAAGGGTAAAAGAATTTACTGAACAGTATGGAGCTGACAACATCGTTGTTCTGCTGGGAGCAGCAGAAGGCGAAGCTGCAGGTCTTGCTGCAGAAACAGTAACTTTAGGCGACCCTACTTTTGCAGGTCCTTTAGCAGGAGTTTCGTTGAAACTCGCGGTATATCACATTTGTGAGCCTGAAATAAAAGCTGAAATTGATCCAGCTGTATATGATGAGCAGATTAGTATGATGGAAATGGTTCTCGATGTTGATGATATTTGCAATGAAATGAACGCTATTAGAGAACAATTATAATCATGTTAAGGAGAAAAGACCCGCTGGGTCTTTTCTCCGGTACAAGATTATAGTTTCATGAAAATCGTAACTCTTTGCTGTATAGAAGATTAGTTTGAAAAAAAGGAGAGAAAACTCTATGAAAATATATGACATCATAATTATCGGAGCAGGTCCTGCAGGTCTTGCAGCAGGTCTTTATGCCGGAAGAGCCAGAATGAAGACTCTTATCATTGAAAAACAAAAAAACGGCGGTCAGATCGTTATTACCAACGAGATTGAAAACTATCCGGGATGCTTAGACGAGGAAACGGGTCCTTCTCTGATAGACCGTATGGTAAAGCAAACAGAAAAGTTCGGCGTTGATCACGTATTTGATACTATTACTGATTGCCAGTTGGAAGGAGAAGTAAAGACTCTGAAAGGTCTTCACGACGAATATCAGGCAAAAGCTGTAATAATCGCAGCAGGAGCCAATCCTGTGCCTATCGGCTGCCCTGGAGAAAAGGAACTTTCAGGCAAAGGCGTTTCCTACTGCGCTACATGTGACGCCGCTTTCTTTGAAGACTTCGAAGTATATGTAGTAGGTGGTGGAGACTCTGCCGTTGAAGAAGCCCTGTATCTGACCAAATTTGCCCGCAAGGTAACCATTATCCACAGAAGGGATGAGCTGAGAGCAGCTAAATCTATCCAGGAGAAAGCATTTGCCAATGAGAAAATTGATTTCCTTTGGAACAGCGTTGTAGAAGAGATTAAGGGAGATGGCCTGGTAGAATCCATGGTTATCAAGAACACTAAAACAGGTGAACTTACTGAGATTAAGGCAGATGAAGAAGACGGAACCTTCGGAATATTTGTATTCATCGGATTTAAACCTAGCTCAGAATTGTTCAAAGGCAAAGTTAAGATGGATGAAAAAGGATACATCATCACAGATGATGACATGAAGACTGATATCCCAGGAGTATTTGCTGCAGGAGATATTCGTCAGAAGAGCTTAAGACAGGTTGTAACAGCCGCGGCTGACGGTGCTATCGCCGCAGTTCAGGCTGGAAAATATATAGAAGAAAATGAATAAAAATCAGGAGGATTTGAAAATGTTAGAAGTAGATAAGACAAATTTTGAAGCAGAAGTACTGCAAGCAGATGGTTATGTATTGGTAGATTTCTTTGGAGATGGTTGCGTTCCTTGTCAGGCTTTGATGCCTCATGTTCACGACATGGCAGACAAATACGGCGATAAGATCAAGTTCACAAGCCTTAACACTACAAAGGCAAGAAGACTTGCTATCGGCCAGAAGATCATGGGACTTCCTGTAATCGCTATTTATAAAGACGGCGAAAAAGTTGAGGAACTTGTTAAAGACGACGCAACTAAGGAAGCCGTTGAAGAAATGGTTAAGAAATACTACGCAATGGCATAATTAAAAGGAGTTACATATAAAATGAGCAACTACGCAGTTATTAAGGGCGCCAGCTATATTTTAGCTGCAGCGCCTGACATGGTTTTACATAATGGTACAACTCAGACAACAGAGATGGTTGTAAATCCTGAGTCAGAGTATCTCAAAGAGCTTCCGAATCATTTGAGAAGCTTCGATGATGTATTGGCATACATCCCTAACCAGGTTTATATAGGCAACATGACCAACAAGGAACTGGCAGCAACCGAGTTCCCTTGGTATGATAAGAAAGCCGCAGAACCTAAAAGATACGGAAAATACGGTGAAATCATGCCTCAGGATGAGTTCCTCGGTCTGATTCAGATCTGCGACGTATTCGACTTGGTTAAGCTGGAACCTGAATTCGCAAAATCAGTAAAAGAAAAACTCACTGCTCACGGCATGCTGAAGCAGGAACAGATAGACATTCTCGACAAGAATACTGACGGAATCGACGAAATTGAAAGACTGGTAAAGGAAGAACATGCAGAAGGTCTTTATAACGACTTCAAGCTGGTGGGAGCAGTTAAGCGCGCTCACGACGTTGACGCCAACCTGAGCGCCCACGTAATGCTTGAAAACCTGGTAACTAAAGCATCCAGCGTATTAGCTATGCTTCACCTCATTAAAGTTACAGGAATCGACCCGGCAACAGTAGATTATGTTGTAGACTGCTGCGAAGAAGCTTGCGGCGACATGAACCAGAGAGGCGGCGGAAACTTCGCCAAGGCTGCTGCTGAAGTTGTAGGCCTTTCAGGAGCTACAGGTTCAGACGTCAGAGGATTCTGCGCAGGACCTTCTCACGCTATACTTGATGCTGCTTCATTGGTAAAAGCAGGAACCTTCAAGAATGTTATCGTTACAGCAGGCGGATGTACCGCTAAGCTGGGAATGAACGGAAAAGACCACGTTAAGAAGGGTCTTCCTATCCTGGAGGACTGCATCGGAGGATTTGCCGTACTTATCAGTGAAAATGACGGAGTAAACCCTATCATCAGAACTGATATAGTCGGAAGACACACTGTAGGAACTGGTTCTTCACCTCAGGCAGTAATCGGCTCCCTGGTTACTGACCCGCTGGATGCAGCAGGTATGAAACTGACCGAGATCGACAAGTTCGCCCCTGAACTTCAGAATCCGGACATCACTAAACCTGCCGGAGCAGGAGACGTTCCGGAAGCTAACTATAAGATGATTGCTGCTCTGGGAGTAAAGAGAGGCGATATCGAAAGAACTCAGATAGCTGATTTCGTAGCACAGCATGGACTGACAGGATGGGCTCCTACTCAGGGACATATTCCTTCAGGCGTTCCTTACATGGGACCTTGCAGAGACGATATTTTAAACGGCGATGTTAAGCGTGCTATGATCATAGGCAAGGGAAGCTTATTCTTAGGAAGAATGACAAATCTGTTCGACGGAGTATCCTTCGTAGTGGAAGCCAATTCCGGCAAGCAAGAAGAGGCATCTGCTGTTTCAGAAGATAAGATTAAGAGCTTAATCGGAGAAGCTATGCGTGATTTTGCTAAATCTTTGATGGAATAGTAATTAAGAGGGAAGGAAAAAGACATGTCAGAAAAGCAAATCAAAAATATGATTGCCAATACCTTTTTAGACATCGCAGATGCTCTGGAAACCGGCAGCTTCGGCAAAAAGCCGGTTATCGGAGTGGCTGTAGCCGGCACAGAGCATGGCATGGACAATATCTATGCCGGAGTAAAGCTGGCTGAGAAAAAAGGATATAAGGCAGTTGTCATAGAAGGCGAAGACGCCCACAAGCAGATGGAAAAGATGCTTGAAGCCGGAGAAATCCAGGGCGCAGTAACAATGCATTATCCATTCCCGATAGGTGTTTCTACTGTAGGAAGAGTAATCACTCCGGGCATGGGAAAAGAGCTTTATTTAGCGACTACTACCGGAACTTCTTCCACAGACCGCGTTGAGTCGATGGTAAAGAACGCAGTATACGGTATAATAGCTGCAAAAGCTTCCGGCGTTGAAAATCCAACTGTTGGAATCGCTAATATAGACGGCGCAAGACAGACCGAAATTGCGCTTAAGAAGCTTAAAGAAAACGGATACGAAATCAACTTCGCAGAGTCATCAAGAAGCGACGGCGGAGTTGTTATGAGGGGCAACGACCTGCTTGAGGCTTCAGCCGACATCATGGTAATGGACGCCCTTACAGGAAACCTCATGACTAAGATTTTCTCAGCTTATACTACAGGCGGCAGCTATGAATCCCTGGGTTATGGTTACGGTCCTGGTATCGGCGAGGGATACGATAGAGTTGTAATGATTATCTCAAGAGCTTCCGGTGCGCCTGTAATAGCAGGAGCTATCCAGTATGCTACAGAGCTTTTGGAAAACGATGTGCTAAAAGTTGCCGCCAAAGAGTTTGAGGCAGCCAATAAAGCCGGATTCCAGGAGATCCTTGCTGAAATCAGAGACAGCAAGAAAGGCGGAGAAGCTCCAAAAGCAGTAACTGCACCTCCAAAAGAAGTTGTAACTTATGAAATTCACGGAATCGAAGTAATCGATTTAGAGGATGCAGCTTCTTCACTTTGGGAAAAAGGCATGTATGCCGAAACCGGAATGGGTTGTACAGGACCTGTAATCCTTGTCAGCGAAGCAAACGGCGAAGCTGCAAGAAAGGTTCTGGAAGAAAAAGGTTATATCCAATAATCAATAATCAGCCTCTTTGATTATTTTAACGGATAATTGAAAAGCGCCGCGCATGCTTGGAATTGGCCACGTGCACGGCGTTTTGATTTTACTTGAAATAATATGATATTTATGGTAAAGTAAATTAGTTAGTTTACTATCATCCGGACAAGCATGCCGGATGTCAAAAAACTATGATTCTCTGGAGAGTCTCGAAAAGAGCGCCGAAGGTGTACGCGCGGAATGTGCCCTGCGATTCTTTGTATCTTTTCATTGATGCTTCGAACGCAGCATGCCGCGTAATCTCTCAGGCAAAAGGACAGAGCGATAGTTTCTGAATTATTCTAAATCTCATGTCCTCTCCGGAAAGTCGATTATTCGTCGGCTTTTTAATTTTTTTGTGTGATTTTTTGAATCGGACATCGCACAAACAATTATTCTTTTACGGAGGAGAACCAATAATGGAAAAAATTACTGAATTTCTTAAGCAATAGGTGAAGTCAGCAGTTTCGGAGCTTTGTGTACGGCTCTTGCAGCTACCATCGGAACAGGTAATATTGTAGGCGTTGCAACAGCCGTAATGGCCGGAGGACCCGGCGCTATTTTTTGGATGGTACTTGCAGCATGCTTAGGCATGGCTACAAAATATTCCGAAGGCTTGCTGGCTGTAAAATTCAGAGTAGACCGAGGCGGGGGAAGATTTCTCGGAGGACCGTTCTATTATATAGAAAAGGGCATGGGAGAAAAGTGGAAATGGCTTGCAAAATTGTTTGCCACCTTTGGAGTTGGGGCTGGACTTTTAGGTATCGGGACCATAACCCAGGTAAACGGCATAGCTTCAGCTACAGAGGGATTTTTCGACCCAAATAAGGAACATGTTATAAACATCTTCGGAAATGATTATTCTATAGCAACAGTGGTAACAGCAGCAGTAGTGGCATTCGTCACTGGGCTCGTGGTAATAGGCGGAATCAAGAGGATTTCCAGCGTCAGCAGCATAATAGTACCTTTTATGGCGATAATATATGTGGTCACTTGTTTGTCTATATTGATATATAATGCCGAAAGAATACCAAGCGCAATAGTGCAGATCTTTGAAGGCGCTTTTGGCATCAGAGCTGTAGCCGGAGGCGCTTTGGGGGCATTGCTGCTCGCTATGCAGCAAGGAGTTGCAAGAGGAATCTTCTCCAATGAGTCAGGCCTTGGAAGTGCGCCTATAGCAGCGGCTGCGGCCAAGACCAATGAACCTGTAAGACAGGGTCTGGTATCGATGACGGGAACATTTATTGATACAATAATAATCTGCTCTATGACAGGCCTTACTATCATGGTTACAGGTTCATACGATACGGCTTTGGAAAAAAATCTGGAAGGAGTAGAAGTTACCGCCAACGCTTTTTCCAACGGATTGCCTTGGAGCGACAGCATAGGCTCATTTATGCTCATGCTTTGCCTGGCGTTTTTCGCCTTTACTACCATTTTGGGATGGGATTACTACAGCGAAAGATGCCTTGAATATCTCAGCGGAGGCAATATGAAAGCCGTAAAGATATATAAATGGATGTACATAATAGCAGTGTTTATCGGACCGTTTATGACAGTGTCAGCTGTGTGGACTATTGCTGATATTTTCAACGGACTTATGGCTATACCTAATTTAATCGCCTTAGTGGCGCTTAATGGTGTGATAGTAGCAGAAACCAGAAGCTGCTTTAAGAGACTTAACTCAGGTCAGATACGAGAATAAGAACATAATAAAAGGACGCCCTAAAGCCGTTTGGATGACTTGAGGGCGTCCTTTGCTGCACATGATTTTATTTTTTATTCTTTATGGTACAAAAGCTCAAAATCTTCTTTAGATACTAAATATACGCTTTCGTATTCCAGGTCTATTAAATTTTGAGAATCAAAATTCTTGTCTGAAGGCGAAAACTCCACGCATGTACCGCAGGAAGAACTGAGACTTCTGGGAACAGGCCTCATCCTCGCCGAACCAAGAGCTTTTATTTTTTTATAGAAAACGTTAGCGTCAAAATGTGTGTGGAATGTTACTAAAAAAGTCATGAGCTTCTCCGATGTTTTTGTTATATTATATTATTTTTATTTAGAAATCTCAATGGTATATTCGCCGCTGTCGTCAGTTTCTTTGACTGAAACGCTGCATCCTTGGCTTTTGGCAAATCTGGTAACGTTATTCATTGCCGTATTGTTGTCTACCAGAACTTCCAGTTTGGACTCTTTTGCGAGAGCCTTTTTTGTCATCAATACAGGCTGCGGACACGAACAACCTCTTGCGTCTACTAACATGATTTATACTCCTTTCTTTCTGTTACCCGCAATATTGACTATTGCAATAACACCTACTACTGCCAGGCCGATTATAACAGCGATTTGACCGTTGGAAGTAGGACCGTCTGCAGATGCTGCCAGGCCAAAGTTATGGCAGAAAGCTGCACCTATAAACATACCGATAACTGTGATTACCGAATCGATATTGCCTTCGCCGGCTAAAATCAACTGTCTCAGAGGACATCCTCCCAAGAGCACAGATCCAAAGCCTACGAGAACCATACCCATAAAGTTCCAAAGTCCGTCTGTATGAGCTACAGGCTGAGCTTCAAATCCAGGATTAAAGAAACCAAAGATAATGTTAACTACAATAGTTACAGCGATCAGAACGATGAAGCCATAAAGCATTGAAAAATCTTTGAACATTATGGAATCACGAATTCCGGCTACTGTACAGAATCTTGCTCTCTGTGCCATAGCGCCTACTATCAAGCCTGCTGCCAGCGACATGATAAGAGGAGCATGCATGGATCCGGGGCCCTCCTGACTGAACACGATAAGGGAAGGCACAGCAACTAAAATAACTAAAAACGCGATTTGTATTATAGGGAAAACATAGCCTTCAGCATTGGACACTTTGTAAGAACGATTGAAAGAAAATCCTTTGTTGAGAGCCAGTATACCCAAAAGAATACCGCCTACGAAGCCTACAAGACCGATGATAGCGTTGAAATCTCCGCCGCCGATTCTGAGCATCATTCTAAGAGGACATCCCAGGAACATCAGAGCACCTACCATTACGAAGAAACCGAGGACAAAACGGAGCACAGGGTTGGAACCGCTTCTGGCTATAAGCTCTTTTTTAGAAAAGGCCATGATACTGGCCCCAAGAACCAGGCCTATTATTTCAGGTCGCATATATTGGACGATTGCGGCGCTATGTAGCTTTAAAGCTCCTGCTGTATCTCTGATAAAACATGCGATACAAAAACCCATGTTTGCAGGGTTTCCGAATTTTACCAACAACACAGCGATAACTCCTATGATGGCGCCGGTGATAATGATGAATAATTTGTTGCTTTTCATAATACCGATTCCTTTCACCTTAATTTAAAAATATCTAAGATATTTTGATTTTTTAATACGCAAATATTTTAACAAATACATCCAATAAAAGTAAAATTGTGTTTATTAATGCAGTAAGGCCGGCTTATAGAGCAATGCAATTGCAAAGCAACAATCGACGAATAGTTGTCGGCTTGGTTTGAAAAATCTATTTTACATTATAGCGATAAGGTAATATAATTTGTTTGAAATAAGATTTAGGAGACGATTATGAGAAAAGTTTATCTGGACAACGGAAGCACTTCTTTTCCCAAAGCTCCGGGAGTGGCTGAGGCAATGTCGCATTTTATAACAGAAGTAGGGTGCAACATAAGCAGAGGGGGATATGAAACAGCCTATGATTTAGGCGACACCATATTTGAGACAAGATCTATGCTGTGCCGCATGTTTAATTTTTCAGAGGAAAAATATGTGGTATTTACTCCAAGCGTGACATATAGTCTTAACTTTGTCATAAAGGGTCTCCTGAAATCGGGCGACCATGTAATAATGTCTTCTATGGAGCATAACGCTGTAGCCAGGCCATGCCAATCGCTGAAAGACTTCGGAGTGGAGGTTACAATAGTTCCTTGTGACCGAGATGGCGTGCTTGACATAGACGCATTTAAAAATTCTTTTAAAGAAAATACCAAATTGGTAGTGATGTCTCATGCATCTAATGTGTGCGGCACAGTCCTCGATGCAGAAGAGGTAGGCAAAATATGCAAAGAAAAAGGTGTATTTTTTGCTCTTGACGCAGCTCAAAGCGCCGGAGTCATAAACATAGATTTTGAAAAATTTAACCTTTCAGCGCTTTGCCTTACAGGCCATAAGGGACTTTTGGGACCGCAGGGCACAGGCGCGCTCTTGCTGAGACATGAACTTGCAGAAGCGTTGGATCCTGTAATTTCAGGAGGAACCGGCAGCGCTTCTCACTTGCTGACCATGCCTGAATTTATGCCTGATAAATTTGAGGCGGGCACCCTTAACTTGCCCGGAATTATCGGTCTGAACGCATCCCTTGAATATATACGCCGTGTCGGAATAGATACCATATTTGAGACGGAAAAACAGCTTGCTCAGCTTTTTATAGAGGAGATAGACAAGCTGCCAAACGTAAAAATAATCGGCGTAAGGGATTGGAATAAAAGAGTAGGAACGATTTCTTTAGATTTTGAATCTATAGATAATGCAGAAGTTTCTTTTATCCTTGATTCTGAATACGGGGTAATGACTCGCTGCGGTCTCCATTGTGCACCTCTGGCTCATCAGACTTTGGGCACTTATCCGCAGGGTACTGTCAGATTCGCTTTCGGTCACAAAAATACCAGAGAAGATGTTGAATATGCAGTAAGCGCCATAAGAAAAATTTTAGGCTGCGAATCGCCGGAGATATGCTGCGGATAGCCGGAGAGCAGGCTGCGAATCGCCAGAGATGTGCTGCGGATATATAATTTTGTCGAAAAACGTCGGGTATATTTCCGGAAAAATCTCTCACAATAAGGTAAAAGGAGGGATATTATGGGAAACACCAGCGTTAATAAAGACGAAAAGAGTTATGATTGTCCGGGAGAGGACAGAGGATATCCTTTTGAAGAGGTAGAAGAAAAGGGGAATGAGCGTTGAGCTCATTCCCTCATTTTACGGGGCATATAAGCCCCGTAAGAGAAAGCCCACGCCTTTAGGCGCGGGCTAGTAGTGGGGGCTTACAGCCCCAGTTTGTGCCACCCGTTTTACGGGTGGCACCGATTTGCATTTATGGGGCGTATTGTCCCAGTTCGAGCCTCCGCTTTAGAGGCGCACCTACTGCCGATTACTGCCGGATTTATGTTAACGGTTTAGTAGTTGATTTGAGACTGGTTTGCCGTGGGGCTGGTTTGTCCCATGGCTGGTTTGTCCCATGGCTGGTTTGTCCCATGGCTGGTTTGTGGCGGCTTTGCTGTGACCGCTTCATTATGCAAGGGGTGGCTGACAAAAAATCGATTTTTAAGAAAAATTTACATCAACAGGCGCCAAATCCAGGTCGAAATTCGTCGAAAACCGGTTTCATATGACTTTTTCTTGAAAAATTTGTAAAAATGTCAGTCAAATCGTTGATTTTGCAGACTTTTTTCCTAATTTTCGTAATTTTTTACATTTTTAACGAATATTCCACTCCAAAAATTCCATTTTATGTAAATTTACTGACAAAATCACAAAAAATAAGAAATTTTGTCAGCATCGATGGGCGTGCTTTTCTCACAGTCTTTTAAAATGTAGGGTCAAAAGGAGCCAAATCTTTTACCGCATCTTCAAGGCTTATCTGACGATCATCGTTATCGATGTCCAGCAGGCGGTATCTGTCGTTGCCCATGCCGAGTTCCTTCATATAGGAAAGCTGTCTGAGGCCATGTCTGGATTCTATACGCTCTACCATAGCATGGCGCTCATCTTCTTTCATAGCATAAACTATATCAACACACGCTTGATCTATGGCGAGTATGTCTGAAGATGCAAGGATACCTACATTTGGAGTGACTACAGGCTCTGCGTCTACACCCTCACAGTCGCAGGATACGGACATGTTTCTCATGACGTTAACATAAGTTATGTGTTTACCGAAATGGTCGACAACGGCCTTGGCCGATTCTGTCATGCGCTCCATAAATTCTTCTTTTGCAATGTCCCACATATCATCAGAGCCGGGAGTGGTGTGTATCATAGCCTTTCCGATACGACCGTCGGCGCAGCCGATACCTATATTTTTACCTGAGCCGCCGAAGCCTCCCTGAGTATGTCCTTTGAAGTGGGTCAATACAAACATAGAATCGTAATTCAATATGTTCTTGCCCATGGACATCTGGGAGAACCATTTGCCGTTATTTACCGGCAGAGAAACAGTGCCGTTTTCATCCATGATATCTACAGGACAAAAATCCCATCCGTTAATTTCCAATGTTTTGCGATGTTCTTCAGTAGTATATCGTCCACCTTCGTAGTAGGTGTTGGTTTCAACTATGGAAGCGTCGGGAAGCGAAGATTTTACCAAAGCTTCCACCCATGGACGCGGAATGATATTAGGACCGTGAGGCTCTCCTGTATGGAGCTTGATGGCAACATTACCTGTCAAGCTTCCTTTGATACGACTGAAGATTCTGCAAAGCCCATCTGCAGACAGGTCTTTGGTAAAGTAAACTATGGACTCTCCCCCTGAACGTTCATCATAAGGGACGTATATGTTACCGCCGGCGCCCGGCATTTTTTTAGTTTCAGTCATATGAGTACCTCCTTTTTTTGTATTGATTATCTGCTGTTTTATAGTCAAACTTTTATTTAATGATAGCACCAAATCAGCGGTGTGTACATAAAGTTTTCTTTTTATGCTGACTAAAAGTTTTTTTATGAGGAAGACTTTTGTGCGAGATAAAGACATTTAAGCCATTTACAAGAATATCGTATTATGGTAGTATAATTATGCTAAATTAATATAAGCAACATGTTTCTGAAGCTTTTCAGACTAAGAGGGAAACAGGTTAAAAGCCTGTGCGGGGCCGCCGCTGTAATGGAGGAGCTGCTTGCATACGCCACTGTGAAAATGGGAAGGCGCAATCAGCGAAGATTCCTGAGCCAGAAGACCTGCATGTTGTTTGGAGGCAATCTGACGGTAATCAGATGTGTCCGGTAATAGTTGGTTTTTTGCTAAGCAGCGGTCGCGGCAATTTGTCAGCGGCTTTTTTGTTGCCTTTTTCTGTTCCGGACCTTAATCATGATGAATTACCATATTACTTTAAGGAAAGGAAAGCGTAAATGGAGAAGAGTAAAAAAAATTTGACGAAAAAACTGTTATGCGTTATGCTGGCTGTCGCCATGATAGCTACAGGCTTAACACCTATGGCTGCATATGCAGCGGAAGGACAGAACAGCAGCACGCAGAAAGTGACAGTGACCATTGAGTACATAGACGAAAATGGCAGCACTGAATACTGGTTAGAACCCACATCAGTGGATTTTCAAGAGGGAGCATCCAGCATAGATGTCCTCAACGAAGGTTACAAACACAAAGGTACGGTTGAAAATACCGGTATCATGTTCGGAGTTAAAGTTACGCCCACAGGGGAAGAAGGCGTAAGCGAATCTATTATGGGGGATAAAAAATGGGTAACTTTTGTAAACAGCCAGGAAAAAGGCAATGAATACGATTCGCTGGCAGACGGAGATGTAATACGTCTTATATACACACAGAATAATTTCAATGATATTTCCGACTACACTCCGGGAAGCAGTTTCGTAGGCAGCCTGGAGATAAATAAAAATAACCTGATAGAAAAGATAGCTTCTCTTACCCAGGAACAAAAAGAGGCCAATAAGGATGTATATGAAAACGCCCTGATAACGGCTTTGGTCAACGGCGGAGACCAGCAAGCAGTATCAGAAGCAGAGAAAAAACTGGATGAAATACTTTCACCGGAAGTGAGCGCTGAAGATATTACAGTTACACCGGCCAGCCTTCAGATGGAAGCAGGGGACCAGCAAACCTTGTCAGCTCAGCTGATACCTGAAAATTCATCAGATGAGATAACGTGGTCTTCAACCGATGAGACCGTAGCAAAAGTTAACGATAACGGTACTGTATACGCGATGGCAAGAGGGCAAGCCTTTATAGTAGCCAGCGCCAACGAAAAAGTAAAGACCGAAGTTCCGGTTACCGTTACAGGAATCGCCGCTGAAAAAATCATATTGGATAAAACAGAAATAAAGCTGACTCAAGGTGAAGGATACAGACTGACAGCCAAATTGGAGCCTTTAAATACAACGGATATCGTTAAATTTTCTTCTGAAGACCCGTATATCGCATCTGTTGATGATTCCGGATTGATAGTCGGGATAGGTCAGGGAGAGACTGAGATCGTAGTTTCGGCAGGAGACTGCCAGGCTGTATGTCAAGTGATCATAAACGAAAGAAAGGAAGCCGAGGAGGCGACAGTTATTTTTCAACATGCAGATGGAAGGATAACAGAACTTAAAAACGATGAAATAGAACTTTCCCCTTTAGATGTAGGAACTTTTAAGATTGAGGGAATTCCGGGGAATTACAGCGTATCTTGGGATTGCAGCGAAAAAGTAGTAGAAGATGGATATAACACTACGAGAGTACATATCATGACAGGCGGAGAGTTTTCACCGTATATCGGACAAAGAGAAGCAAAGGTATATATAAGTGACGAAAACGGAAAGACGACAGAAAAAACTTTCAGCCTTAAAGTAGTAAAAGCTAATATTACAGAGCTAAAAGCATATTATGACGGGATACCAATCGGTGAAGAATCGATAATATACCTGGATGGACGAGAAAATGAGGAGTTTTATATAAAAGGGAAAAAGGAAGGCAGCGATGTATTCATCAATATTCCCACTCAGGCTTTGAACACATCCTGTGATGAAGGAATTTATGTTTCGTCTGCGATGGACAAAATGTCGTTCTTCTTAGGTGCAGATGTGGGACAGAGCGATAACGCCTCCTATAAAATAAACGTAAGTATGGCAGAAGACGAAAATGTTTCCATATCTTTCGGAGCCGTGCATAATAAAGTGCAAGTGGAAGGGCTTGACATAAGCTGCCCTGAGATTTTCTATATAGACAGCTGGAATGGATTGGGTGACCAATATACCGGTCTTACAGCATACGGCAATCCTAAATACAGTATCGATATACTGCCATCCAATGCGTCAAACACCAAAACCAAATGGATTTCTCACAATCCTGACATAGCCGAATATCAAGAAACATATAACAACGGAATAGTACCTAAGAAAGCGGGAACAGCGCATTTTACGGTAATCAGTGAAGATAACCCGTCCGTCAGCGAGGAAGTAACCGTAGAGTTCAGATATAAAACTCCTGTGGAATCTGTTTCACCATCGCAGTCAGAGTACAAAATGAAACAGTACGATGCTCAGGAAATAGAGATAAACGTATTGCCGTCTGACGCTACAGAACAGCGATTTGTATGGACATACAGCCAAGAAAATATAGTCAGTGTTATCGATACCGTACAAAGCAGCGGCAATTCAGACGGGCAAAAGACCACTGTCCACACATTGAACGCCCTCAACCCGGGAACCGTAACTGTTACAGGTACACCTATAGACAATACCAACAATCCGGAACCTGTGACTTTTAAGGTGACCGTAACTGAGAACTCAGAAAAACCGACGATCGACGCAGACAAATACGTTACAGAAAACAAGCTTCACGGCCAGAAATACATGAAAGAACAGCTGGAAGGCAATTACTTCTTTGAAGCGGAATGGGCCATATTCTCTGTGCTCAGAAGCGGAGGTCAGCTGGATGAAAGGGACCTTAACGATTACTGTGTAGACCTTTTAAGAGAGCTGAACAGCGATTCACGCATATTGCCGACTGATTATTTCCGAGTGGTGATAACCTTAGCGGCTATGGGACAGGATCCGACAGACTTTGAAGGAATAAACATACTCGAAAGGATGTATAATTATCAAGGATTGAATAATTATACGTCCAACATGATGAGCTTTACCCTTATGGCATATGACGCAGGTAACTGGGAAATTCCGGACGACGCTTTATGGTCCAGAGAAGAGCTGATAGATATGATTTTAGCTTTCCAGAATCAAGAAAACGGCGGCTTCGGTTTGGTTGACAATGCGACCGTGAGCGTGGACATAACAGCCATGACGCTGCAGGCTCTGGCGCCTTACAATAATGAAGCTTATCCGCAAGTGCAGGAGGCTTTCGAAAAGGGGCTTGATTATTTGAAAAGCCAAATGCTTTCAGACTGCGGTTACAATGTGGAAGGCGGCAATAACGGATGTTCTGCGGCGCAGGTGCTGATGGCTTTGTGCACGGCAGGCATCGACCCGCTGGACCCGCAAAACGGTTTTGTGAGAGGAGATGCCAACCTGGTAACTAAGTTAGACGACTTCAAACAGCAGGAAGGTTTTTCAACGCTGCAGGGAGCTTCCGCAGCTGACGGAATGGCTTCTTATCAGATAACATGTGCTCTTGAAGCGTATGACAGATTCATAAACGGAAAGAACAGCCTCTTCGATATGACAGATGTGGAAGAAACAGATATTCCTGTGGTGCTGCCTGATGAGCCGTCTGAGACTCCTGATGATGATTCTGAAGGAGAATCAGACAAGACAGGTGTGTCAGATGATAATACTGCGGACGGCACGGAAAATAATCAGAGCCAAAATGCCGCTCAAGGACAGGTTCCTGAAACAGGAGACACAAACTCTCCTTATGGGGCGGCTGCTGGCATGTTAATGGCAGCATTAATGATTGCGGTATTGGGACGTAAAAGCAAACATGATGTAAAGTTTACAACCGCAATATGGAAGACATGGTAAAAAGAACATTTTGTTCTAACAAAAATACAAGTGCAAAAGGTCGCTTTTTGGCGCCTGAATTATTGACTTTTAACATATAAATTTCTATAATAAACAAAGAAGCCGAATGTCGTAATAACGGCAGTGATACGCATGTTCCGCTAGAGGGTTAGAAGGTAAAGGCACACTGATTTACGACGAGTTTTTAAACGTTAAGTCAATCTTTTGCGCTGTAGCGGAATTTACGCTACAGCTTTTTTAGTATAGGATGGAGAATTATGAAAGCTGGGGTATTTAAATGCTGTTTAATTTTGCGACAAATATGTATACAGTGTTACAAATACATTAGTAAGGCAGAGGAGGTATTAGTATGAATTCTGGTAAAGAGACGGCCGCTGAAGTTGTCAAAAAGATTCTGTCACTTTTGCCGGGCGTGGACTGCGGGGGCTTAGGCGGATGCGGCAAAAAGACATGCCAAGAATGCGCTGAAAGCATAGCCGCAGGAGAAGGCGTGGCGCTGTGTCCTGCCTGCGGACAGGATACCGTTGATGCCATTGCAGAGGCAATGGGAGTTCCCAGCGCAGAAGCGAAAGACCAAGTTGCATATGTTTTCTGCATGGGAAGCGCTGCAGGAAAAGAAAGATTTAAAGGAGCCAAAAGCTGCAGCGAAGCTGTTGAAGCAGGTTTTAAGCGTGGAGAATGCAAGGACGGATGCGTAGGAGTAGGCTCATGTATCGATCTTTGCAAATTTGACGCTATGAAGATGGAAGACGGTCACGTAGTCATAGACCGCGACAAGTGTACAGGCTGCGGAGCATGCGCCAATGCAGAAGGCTGCCCTCAGCGCCTGATAAAGATGGTTCCGAGAGACGCCACCAACTTTATTCCTTGCTCATCCACTGAAGAAGACGATGAGAAGGTAAGGGAGATTTGCGGATGTGGCTGTATCTCATGCGGAGAGTGCGAGAGAGCATGTCCTGAAGGAGCAGTATCAATAGTTGACAATCACGCTGTCATAGATTAC
This sequence comes from uncultured Eubacteriales bacterium, assembly GCA_900540145.1. Taxonomy (GTDB): domain Bacteria; phylum Bacillota; class Clostridia; order Peptostreptococcales; family Anaerovoracaceae; genus Fimisoma. The sequence continues at coordinate 8,765 of UQEW01000027.1, read as the reverse complement.
GACAAATGCGTAGGATGCGTAGCATGTGCAGTTAAATGCAGAAAGAAGATAATCATCGATACGTTCCATGACATTACAAAGGTAAAAGAAAAAGTTGCATTTGTAAAATGCAGTGGAGGATATAAGGCTTCTGAACTCTATAAGCAGATGGGAATTACCACATGTGAAGAAGCCATAGAAAAAGTTAACCCGTTGGAAAATGAGCTGTGCACCACGGGATGCTGCGGCCTGGGCAGCTGCACAAAGGTTTGCAGATACGACGCTATTCACGTTGTCAACGGAACAGCAGTTGTAGACCCTGAGAAGTGTGTAGGATGTAAAGATTGTACATATGCCTGTCCTAAACATATAATCACAATAGTCCCTTATAAAGGACAGAAACAGGTGCCTTGCAGTTCAACGGATGACTATCAGGATAAGGCCAAAGTATGCTGGTCATCTTGCATAGCCTGCGAAGACTGCTATAACAACTGTCCAAACGGAGCAATTTATATGGAAGAAAAACATGCGGTAATAGACCCTGAACTTTGCGAGAACTGCAATGTCTGCCAATACGTATGCGCAAGAAAAGTCATCAAAGAGATGGCAGTTCCTGAATATAACTATCTCCAGAGAGATGCTCTAGATATGAGGGAAGGAGAGTGATTACAGTGAGAAAATTAAAGACAATGGACGGAAACACAGCGGCCGCTCACGTAGCATATGCATTCTCTGAAGTTGCGGCGATTTATCCTATAACACCATCCTCACCTATGGCAGAAAGCATGGATGAATGGGTTTCCCAGGAAAGAAAAAATATATTTGGTGAAAAAGTAAAAATTGTTGAAATGCAGTCTGAAGGAGGAGCAGCAGGAGCTGTTCACGGCTCCATAGCAACAGGTTCATATACCTCGACTTTTACAGCTTCTCAAGGTCTGCTTTTGATGATACCTAACATGTATAAGCTGGCAGGAGAGCAGACTCCTACGGTATTCCACGTTGCAGCGAGAGCTCTGGCCACTCATGCGCTTTCCATATTCGGAGATCAGTCCGATGTTATGGGATGCCGCCAGACAGGCTTTGCAATGCTGGCTTCCAACAGCGTACAGCAGGTAATGGATTTGGCAGCAGTAGCTCACTTGGCCACCATAGCCGGCAGATTGCCGATGCTGCATTTCTTCGACGGTTTCAGAACTTCTCATGAAAACCAGAAGATAGAAGTGTGGGATTACGACGAGCTGAAGGAGATGGTTGACTGGGATGCTGTTAAAGCGTTTAAGAACAGAGTTTTCCATCCTAATCACCCTTACAGCATGGGTTCAGCAGAGCAGCCGGAAACTTTCTTCCAGCACAGAGAAGCTTGCAACACCGCTTATCTGGAGACAGCTGATATAGTTGCTGAATACATGGATAAAGTCAATGCCAAAATTGGTACAGACTATAAGCCTTTCAATTATTACGGCGATCCTGAGGCTACCGAAATAATCGTAGCTATGGGTTCAGTGTGCGACGCAGCTGAAGAGGTAATAGATTACTTGAGAGGAAAGGGCAAAAAAGTAGGTATTGTAGAAGTTCACCTTTACAGACCTTTCTCTCAGAAATATCTGCTTAACGTTATTCCAGAGACAGTTAAAAAGATTGCAGTTCTCGACAGGACTAAAGAACCCGGCGGCGTAGGCGAGCCTCTGTTCCTTGATATCGTTTCAGCCCTTAGAGGAACCGCATTTGAAGATGCCCTTATAGTGGGAGGACGTTACGGCCTCGGCTCAAAAGACACTCAGCCTGGAGATATCCTTGCTGTTTACGAAAATCTGTGGAGTGAAAATCCTAAGAAGGAGTTCACTATTTCCATAAACGACGACGTTACTCATCTGTCACTGACTCCGTCGGAGTATCCTGACGTTTCTCCAAAAGGAACCAAGGCTTGCAAGTTCTGGGGTCTGGGTGCAGACGGTACTGTAGGAGCCAACAAAAACAGCGTAAAGATAATAGGAGACCATACTGACAAGAAAGTACAGGCTTACTTCCAGTACGACTCCAAGAAATCAGGCGGCGTGACCATTTCTCACTTAAGATTCGGAGATGAGCCTATCAAATCTACATATTATGTAAAACAGGCTGACTTTGTAGCCTGCCACAACTCCGCATATCTTTACAGATATGAAATGGTAGAAGACGTAAAACCGGGCGGATTCTTCCTTCTCAACTGCGTATGGTCAGATGAGGAGCTGGAAAAACATCTTCCTGCCAAGGTTAAGAGATATATAGCTAAGAACGACATTCAGTTCTACACCTGCGATGCCGTTTCAATAGCAAAAAAAGTAGGACTGGGAGCCAGAAGAACCAACTCCGTTCTGCAGGCAGCTTTCTTCAAGCTGGCTAATATTATCCCTATCGATGACGCGGTTACATATATGAAAGACGCCATCAGAAAGACTTACGGCAACAAGGGAGAAAATGTAGTAAACATGAACCTGGCAGCTGTAGACGCCGGAGTAACTCATGTTCACAAAGTAGATGTACCTGCTTCATGGGCTGATGTTCCTGACGACGCTCCTGCAGAAAAACTGGTCGGACGTGATCAGATGCAGACAGATTACCTGAACAAGGTACTGGTTCCTACCAATACTCTTACCGGTGATCTGGTGCCTGTGTCCACATTCCTGGATACAGCCAACGGTATGATACCTGCCGGAACTGCTGCCTTTGAGAAACGCGGTATAGCGGCAGACGTACCTCACTGGGATATGGCCAACTGCATGCAGTGCAACTGGTGCTCATACGTATGTCCTCACGGTGTAATCAGACCATTTGTTATGAATGAAGATGAAGCAGAGCCGGTTAAGGATTCCGTTCTTCCTATGAAGGGCGCAAAAGGCAAGTTCTTTACATTGGGAATTTCCGCTCTCGACTGCACAGGATGCGGTTCATGCGCAGAGGTATGTCCTGCAAGGAAGAAAGCTCTCGGAATGCAGGCTACAGATGATGAATACGTACAGCAGCAACAGGATAAGTTTAATTACTTGTTCGGAACGGTTACAGAAAAAGAAGTTCCGTTTAAAGAAGATACAATCAAGGGTTCCCAATTCAAGCAGCCTCTTATGGAATTCTCCGGAGCATGTCCTGGATGCGGAGAAACTCCATATGCTAAGCTGATAACTCAGCTTTACGGTGACAGAATGTTTATTGCCAACGCTACAGGATGCTCTTCAATTTGGGGATGTTCAGCGCCGGCAACACCTTATACTGTAAATAAAGAAGGCAAGGGTCCTGTATGGGCCAACTCGCTGTTTGAGGATAATGCTGAATTCGGACTCGGAATGGCCATTTCCATCAGAACACGCAGAAACGAGATGAAGAGCGCTGTTGAAAGACTGGAGGATACTCTGGGAGTTCCGGCAAAGGCATGGCTTGCCACCTTTGACGATGCAAAGCTTTCTGCAAAGACAGGAGATGCTCTTGTAGAAGCATGCAAAGCTATCGCAGACAAGAACGAAGATGCAAAATATGTAATAGACAACAAAGATATGCTGGTTAAACCTTCGATGTGGATATTCGGAGGAGACGGCTGGGCATATGACATAGGATACGGCGGTTTGGACCACGTTCTTGCTTCCGGTGAAAATGTAAATATAATCGTATTTGATACTGAAGTTTATTCCAACACCGGCGGACAGTCTTCAAAAGCTACACCTATAGGAGCTGTGGCAAAATTTGCGGCCTCCGGTAAAGCTGTCAAGAAGAAAGATTTGGCACAGATAGCGATGGCTTACGGATACGTATATGTAGCTCAGGTTGCTATGGGTGCAAATCCGGCTCAGACTCTAAAAGCTATAAGAGAGGCCGAAAGCTATGACGGACCGTCTATCATAATTGCTTATGCTCCATGTATCAATCACGGAGTAAAGGCCGGTATGAACAAGGCAATGGCAGAGATGAAGCACGCAGTCCTTTCCGGATACTGGAACCTGCTCAGATACAATCCTGACCTTGAAAAACAAGGCAAGAACCCGCTTTCACTGGACAGCGGAGTAGCAACTGAAAGTTACAGAGACTTCATCATGGGTGAAGTAAGATACAATTCCCTGAAGCTCAGATTCCCTGAAAGAGCAGAAAAACTCTTCAACGAGGCTGAAAAGATGTCCAAGGAGAGATATGAGACTTTGCTTACTCGCAAGAAGAGTCTGGATGAATTTGAGAAGATGGAAACCGCCAATAAAATGGATAATTAGGAAAGGAGGATGAGCGATATGAAAATGTTTGAAATAACTTACAAAAGAAGACTCAATTCCAACATGGTATGGCTGAAAGTCTATGCGCCTCTTGTTGCAAGAAAAGCAAGACCGGGTCAGTTCATCATCCTTCGTACCGATGAGTATGGTGAAAGAATTCCTCTCACCATGGCAGGTCATGATGAAAAAGAAGGCACTATCGATTTGATTTATGCGGCTGTAGGCAGAACGACCATGCTTATGGACCAGATGGAAGTAGGCGAATGCTTTGCTGATATCGTAGGACCGTTGGGAAAACCGACTCACATGGAAGGTTTGAAAAAAGTATGCGTAGTAGGCGGCGGTACCGGTAATGCTCTTGCTTATCCTTTGGCAACAGGTATGAAGAAAGCCGGCGTGGAAGTGGATATGATAGAAGGCTTCAAGACCAAAGAGCTGGTAATCCTGGAGGATGAATTCAGAGCAGGAGTTGACAGACTGTATGTGGTTACCGATGACGGTACATACGGCGAAAAAGCTTTTACAACCGATAAACTGAAACAACTCATTGAAGAAGGCAACACTTATGATGAAATCGTTGCTGTCGGACCTCCGATGATGATGAAGTTCGTTTGCCAGATTGCTCAGGAACACAACATTCCATCCATCGCATCCCTTACTGCCTATATGATAGACGGAACAGGAATGTGCGGCGGCTGCCGCTGCAACATAGGCGGAGAAGACAAATTCGTATGCGTAGACGGACCTGAGTTTGATGGTGCTCTGGTAGACTGGGACGAACTGGTAAAGAGAAGCAACTATTATAAGGATCAAGAAGCAGAAGACAGAGCTCACGTTTGCCGCTTGACAGGAGGTGTTCGTTACAATGATTAATTTAGTAAAAGAAAAAAATCCTATGCCTGAACAGGCTCCTGACATCAGAAATAAAAACTTCTTAGAAGTAGCAGAAGGTTATACTGAAGAGATGGCGGTAAACGAGGCCATGAGATGTCTCAAATGCCGCAAGAAGCCTTGTATGTCAGGCTGCCCTGTAATGGTAAAGATACCTGATTTTATCGCTAAAGTAGCAGAAGGTGAATTTGAAGAAGCTTATCAAATCATAAGCGAAACCAGTTCCCTGCCTGCAATTTGCGGCAGAGTATGCCCTCAGGAAACTCAGTGCGAGGGCAAGTGCGTGCGCGGCGTCAAAGGCGAGCCTGTAGGTATAGGCCGTCTGGAAAGATTTGTCGCAGACTGGCATGCAGCCAATTACGGCGATGAAGAGATAAAACCTGCCGAGAGCAACGGCCATAAGGTGGCTGTAATAGGAGCAGGTCCTGCAGGTCTTGCATGTGCAGGAGACCTGGTAAACAAGGGATACGAGGTAACAGTATTTGAAAGCCTTCACAAGACAGGCGGCGTACTGGTTTACGGCATACCTGAATTCCGTCTTCCTAAAGCTATCGTAGCAGCAGAGGTGGCTCAGCTGGAAGCTAAGGGCGTCAAGTTTGTAACTGACGCTATCGTAGGCAGAGCTATCACTGTTGACGAGCTAATCGAGGAAGAAGGATTTGAGTCGGTATTCATCGGCACAGGCGCAGGCCTTCCTGCTTTCATGAAGATACCCGGAGAAAATCTCCTGGGCGTTTGCTCAGCCAACGAATATTTGACTCGTATAAACTTGATGAAGGCATATCTGCCGGAATACGATACTCCTATACAGTATGCTAAAAATATCGCTGTAGTAGGAGGCGGCAACGTAGCTATGGATGCTGCCAGATGTGCAAAACGTATGGGTGCAGAAAACGTATATATCATATATCGTCGTTCAGCAGCAGAAATTCCGGCAAGAGCTGAGGAAATTCATCACGCTGTTGAGGAAGGCATAGATTTCAGATATCTGACCAATCCTGTAGCCATCAAGGGCGACGAAGAAGGTCACGTATGCGGAATTGAATGCGTTAAGATGGAACTGGGCGAGCCGGACGCTTCTGGAAGAAGAAGACCTGTGGAAATCAAGGATTCCAACTTCGTTCTGGACGTAGATTGCGTTATAATGGCCATAGGAACCAAGCTTAACACCTTGATTTTGGATACTACAAAAGATTTGGAAGCTAACAGCAAAGGCGGTATCGGAACTGACGATGAAGCGGCAACCAGCCGTCCGGGAATCTTTGCCGGCGGTGACGCTGTAACAGGAGCTGCTACCGTTATCAAGGCAATGGGCGCCGGAAAAGTTGCAGCTGCAGGTATAGACGAATATCTGAGCAAATAGTGCCTTTGGTCGTAAGCGGCTGAAGTTATACGTGTGTAAAAAGGTTTTGCTATCCGCCACGCGGACAGCAAAACCTTTTAGACTATGGGGGCTTATATCTTTTTCGAAGGGGGCTTATATCTGCTTCAGATTTTGAATTTGTCTATGTTGTATTTTTTTTGGATTTTCTTGGATTTTACAACATTTGATCCGGTTCATCGGCGTTTTACATAGATAATTCATAGGCATGTTGTAAATATTGAGCAAAACTCAAAATCATGCAACATTCTTTGTCGAAATGTTGTATGATTTTTAAATTTCCAAAAAATATACAACATCATCCCTTTTTTTAACCTACAAAAGAACGGGCTCAGAGCAAAATGTTGTAATTTTTTCCTTTATCATCGAAATAATACAACATCGACAAATTTCGACCCCTGGGAAGCGCAAGACCCCTGGGAAGCGCAAGACCCCTGGGAAGCGCAAGACCCCTGGGAAGCGCAGGGCTCCTGAAGCTCCGACAGTTAAGAGCCGCATCTTAATGAAACGTTTAATGAAACGCTTGATGAAACTCAGTCTGCTGATTGAACCGTCTGCGATTATATGATAGAATAACATCATGTACAGGATATATATAATAGAAGATGACAGAGGAATCGCAGAAGCGATTTCCGAGCAGGCCCGGATGTGGGGCTTGGAAGTGAAATGTGCTGAAAACTTTAGAAATGTCATGGCAGAGTTTGCTGATTTCAATCCACATTTAGTGCTGATAGATATCAGCCTTCCTTTTTTTTACGGTTATCATTGGTGCGGAGAAATAAGGAAAGTGTCCAACGTACCTGTAATCTTCATTTCTTCTGCTTCAGACAACATGAACATCATCATGGCCATGAACATGGGAGGCGACGATTTTATAGCCAAGCCTTTTGACAGCAATGTTTTGATGGCAAAGATACAGGCCATGCTGAGGAGAACTTATGACTTTTCTCAGGCGGTACCGGTGCTGGAACATAGAGGCGCTCTTTTGAATACCGGCAGCAATGTGCTGGTGTTTGGCGACCAAAAGATAGAGCTGACTAAAAATGAGTATAGGATACTTCTTGCCCTTATGGAAAACAAAGGCAAGGTAGTGAGCAGAGAGAAGCTGATGGAAAGCCTGTGGCAGACGGACAGTTTTGTAGATGAAAACACTTTGACAGTCAATGTGGGAAGGCTCCGCAAAAAGCTGGAAGAAGCGGGTCTTAAAGATTTTATCAAGACAAAGTTCGGCGTAGGCTACATGGTAGGATAGGTGATTTATGGGCAAAGACAGAAAAAATAAAAGATGGATTTTTTTCAAAAAATATACAGCGTATAGAAAAAGGGAAATTATCTTATTTCTGCTGTTTTGCGTCATATTTGCAGTTTCGTTTTTGCTTTATCATCTGCCGCTCAAAGCTGTAGCCTATCCTGTATTGCTTTGCTCGATAGTAGGCATAGGCGTTCTTGCGGTGGGCATGAAAAAAGCTTTTTTAAAACATGAAGAGCTTGAGAGGATAAGCAAGCTGTCTGCCAACTTGATGAGAAACTTCCCTGAGCCGGATTCCGTTTCGGATGAGGATTATTGCCATATAATAGAGCTTATGTGCGAAGAGCAAAGACAGCTGACCAATCGCATGGACAGGAAATATTCCGACATGGTGGATTATTATACCATGTGGGCTCACCAGATTAAGACTCCCATCGCATCCATGAGGCTTCATCTTCAGAAAGAAGATTCGGACTTTTCCAGGAAGATGTCGTCAGAGCTCTTTCGCATAGAACAGTACGTCGAAATGGTTCTGATGTTTCTGCGCCTTGACTCGGATACTACGGATTACGTCATAAAAGAATACGAAATCGATGATATAGTAAAGCAGGCAGTTAAGAAGTTTTCAGGAGATTTTATAAGTAGAAAACTTACGTTAAACTACGAGCCTATTCAGGCTAAAGTCATAACAGATGAAAAATGGCTTTCATTTGTAATAGAGCAGGTCTTGTCCAACGCGCTGAAATATACGTCAAAGGGAAGCATCAGCATAAGCCTGGAGGAACCAAAGACTCTTTGCATAAGAGATACGGGGATCGGTATAGCGGCGGAGGATTTGCCTAGAGTTTTTGAAAAGGGATATACGGGATATAACGGACGAAGCGATAAAAAGGCCAGCGGAATCGGTCTTTATTTATGCAAACGAATATGCAAGAATTTAGGCCATGGCATAACCGCCCGGTCGGTCGTAGACCAAGGCGTTAGTTTTAGAGATAACGTCCCAGGTAAGGGGTGAGATGGCATTTTAGAGATA
>UQEW01000026.1 GCA_900540145.1 uncultured Eubacteriales bacterium | reverse complement strand
TTTCTACTACTAAAGTCTCACATCTATTGTAAAGCTACAAAAATATTTGAGCAAATGTAAAAATGTTATGGAAATAATCTTAAGGGTGTAGTATAATAACTTCGTTGCTGTATGCAGTTCATATGATGGCTGCTCAGCAGCGAATCATGCTAGTGTGGCTCAATGGCAGAGCAGCTCATTCGTAATGAGCAGGTTGGGGGTTCGATTCCCTTCACTAGCTCCATATTAAGTAACAATCTTTAATACAAAAACAACCCTTCAAATTGGAGGGCTGTTTTTGTATCTATGCCGGAAATCCCATACTGTCAGGCTTTCCTAAGATATCTACAAAGCTTCAAAAACGTGAACGTTCCCTTGTCACAAGACTAATAATGATTACAGCTGCAAATCCTGAGAAATACTGAATTTATGATTCGGCGGTATACGGGTATGAGGTATACAAACGGCTTTCGACGAAAAATGTTGTACAAAATTCGGTTTGTTGAGATTTTGTACAACATTTTCTTTTTTATAATAAGGACTGTTTAAAGTCTTGACGATATATCGGCTTTTCCAAAGATTATTAGTCCGCAAAAATGGTCGAATATTGACTTGTTTTGTCGTAAAAGGACAAAACACAGACCATATAATAGATAAATAATCGCCGAGACCGCTGTTTGTATATGCACGAACCTTCAATATACCCCCTACTTTTTTAAAGCATGTTGTATAATTTTGCGATTATCTCAAAAAAAGACAACATTTAGGAGGCACGCACTATCATATGGATGCATACCAACCTGCGGCAAAATATCTAAGCATCGACGGAGCTAACAAGCGGCGATTGATAAATAGGCGATTGATAAATAGGCGATTGATACTTATATGGAGAAAGCATTATACAAAGTATCAATTTTTTTGAAAAAAGTATGCCGCTGTCATACTTTTTTCGCATTTTCATATACTTTGTATCACATTTTTCTGGATAAGTATTACAAAGACATTGGTACAGCTCACTCCAGCAAATTTAAGTTTGGCATCATAGCTTCCGGCTAATGTGGGCCCCATTTGGCGGCGCGGCGCTGTTGGCTTTTTTCCCCGAGACTGCCGATTAGACAACAAAGCGTGTCGAAGTGTGACGAATTGCGTAATATTTAAATGAGATGTTGGCTTTTTGTGATGCATATCTGATTTTAGATTACATAAATCAGAAAAACTGATGTCTGCTCAGACGAAATGCCGGCAAAAAGCAAACCCCTTGCAAAATCCCGTATTACGGGCTTTTGCAAGGGGTTGCTTTATTTTTGCTTAAGGGCGATCATATCATTATATCGCCTTTTAATACTCCGCATCTTCAGGAAAATACTTCGCAGGGATGACCGATACAGGGGCGATGTCTGGTATATCATCTTGGTCCTCATGCAAAGCATACTTTCCATCTACATTCAGCACAACCTCTTCCCCTGCGCTGAGCTGACAATCCAGATAAACATCGTCAGCATACACGCTGTCAAGACAGAGCTCCAGCCTATCGTCATCAGCATAGAATTTGGCGTCGTCAGCAGGCTCAAATATTATCTTTTCATCAGTTATTTCTGTTATCGTAGCCTTGATTCTATCATATCCCTCCAATTCAGAAGATGACGTCACATCCTCCGATTGACTTTTCTGCCAGTCTTCATACGTCATGTTAATGCTTTCATAAGGAAACAATCCCTTATTTACAACAAATCCACTGTCAGCATTGATTATCTCTACTTCTATGCAATCAGAACTATCCGCGTTGGAGAGCACTCTGTTGGCTAGTACCAGACTTGTTACTGACATTATATCCAGTCCGAAATCGAACATTTCGCCTCCGGAAAAAGCCTTTTCAAATTCTTCATAATCCATATGGATTTTCATAGCCGAATAATCTTTGGAATATTCTACTTTATATGCCTCGTTCTTTTGTGACAATTGTTCAGAAAACTGTTTTAAAAGCTCATCATTATGGTCAATAAGGGCATTCTTCTGTTCAACAGTTGCTTTGATAAATAAAAAATTGTCCTCCAAATGAGCTTCTTGCCCATATTGAGCATCGATGCCAAAAACGTCTTCCACAGCCTGGTCATAATTTAAAATGTCCTCTTCGTCCTTATCTCTCAAAACGAGTACATAGGTGCTCGAGAAACGATATTCTGTCAAATCCTGATTGCCGTCACCGTTTTCCTCTGTAGAATCTCCGGCGCACGCTGTCATTACGAATATCATGGCAACAGACAACATTACAGCCAAAATTTTTCTCATCTTACTTCCTTGTCCTCTCCGCTTCATTTGAAAATAAATTATTTAAATCCAATTCATACTCATCATCAAACAAAGCATAATTGTACCCGTATAGCCGGCACATATCCAAGTTGTATCGGTTTTCTTCAGAAAACTGTTCTTTGTCGACTTCTCCCGGTTGCAGCCTTTTTTCTATGATATTTTCATGGGCTAAAATATCCTGCTCATGGTTTTTTATATAACCGTCTGTCATTATCAAGCATACATATTTTATATGTTGGTTTTTATAATTTCTTTCACTATAGGCCATAGGTAGTCTTCAAGTGGTCTATGGAAAGATAGGGATATTTATACTTTTCTAACAGTCTTTGCGCAAGCAGCGTTTTGCCTGTGTGGGAACTGCCTGCTATCAAAATTACCATATATTGCCGCACTCCATGCATACTTTTGACTTTAATGTATCATCTTATGATGCTGTTCGTCAATATCTGTTCCGAGGGTTGACGCAATACTGTAAACAAGCAGTTGTTTTTTTCACGATTTAGTGATACTCTTTTATTTACAAAAGCGTATAGTAAAATCAGTTTCGCATTTAAGGAGGTAAGCATGAAGAGATATCGTTGCCTGATGTGTGGTTATATATATGACGAGACAAAAGAAGGCGCAAAATTCACCGATCTTCCTGACAGTTGGACATGCCCCATGTGCGGAGTGCCTAAATCCATGTTCGAGGAAATAGAAGAAGAAACAGCCGAGGCAGAATTGCCTGATATCCCGGAACAAGAAATATCGTCCGGTACTTTCGACGCCGATGGTGATATATCAGAATATCTTCAGGAATACGCAAGACCTAACGATGATAAAGAGATATACATGTCCGATATACATCAAATGGCCAAGACGGGAAAGAGCATAATCGCACCGATGAGCACTGCCAAACCCGTAGTTTCATGGGATGATATCCTGATCATGGGTAACCAGCTCAATCCCCCTCCTCTACTGGAAAGCGAAGAAGTTTCTCTCAAAACGGTCATAGGGAAAAACGCAAAAAAGCCGATGACAATAGAATCGCCTGTTTACATAACACACATGTCCTTCGGCGCTCTTTCCAAGAGAGCGAAAATTGCTCTGTCCAAAGGAAGCGCCGCAGTTAAGACTGCCATGGCCAGCGGCGAAGGCGGAATCCTTCCGGAAGAGAAGGAAAATGCATACAGATATATCTTTGAAATCATACCTAACATGTACAGCGTCACAGATGAAAACTTAAAATCCAGCGACGCCATAGAAATCAAAATCGGTCAAGGCACCAAACCCGGCATGGGCGGTCATCTTCCGGGAGCTAAAGTAACAGCTGAAATAGCAAAGGTGCGCGGAAAAATCCAAGGTGAAGACATAATAAGCCCTTCAAAGTTCCCAGATATCAATTCAAAAGATGACTTAAAGGCTTTTGTTACAGAACTCAGGGAAAGGAGCGAAGGAAGGCCTATAGGAATCAAAATCGCTGCAGGCAGAATTGAAGACGATTTGGAGTATGTCACTTATGCAGAACCTGACTTTATAACGATAGACGGTCGCGGCGGAGCTACAGGAGCCAGCCCTAAAATCATCAGAGACTCTACCTCTCTGCCTACCATATATGCCCTTTACAGAGCAAAAAAATATTTAGACGAGCATGGACTTGATATAGATCTCATCATCACAGGAGGATTTAGAGTATCAAGCGATATAGCCAAGGCTCTTGCCATGGGCGCAAAAGCAGTCGCCATAGGTACGTCCGCTATGATAGCCATAGCATGTCAGCAGTATAGAATATGCCAAAGCGGCAAGTGTCCTGTAGGCGTAGCCACCCAAGACAGCCGGCTGGAAAGCAGAATAGACATCGAAAAATCTGCTAAGCGTCTAACTAACTATCTGACAGCAGTCAACGATGAGCTGAAAACTTTTGCAAGAATTACCGGTCATCATGACATTCATCAGCTCAGCAAAAAAGATATCATAACTACCAATAGAGAGATATCAGAATACACAGATATACGCCATGCTTAATGTAAAAAATAAGCTGCCTCTCAATCTGAGGCAGCTCCATTTTTATATTATCATCTATTCTTTTATTCCTTGGACAGTTCCTTCGTGTTCTCTCCAAGCTTTTTTTCATAATCGCTTATCTTTTTTAATTTGTTCATTCTTTCATCAAGCTCAGCGCTTATTTGAGCACAGTGGTAAAGCTCATCTGCCATCTCGTCGGTAAACTCCCCGCTCTTTTTATATCTGAGCTGATGTTCCAACGATGCCCAAGAGTCCATGGCTATGGTTCTCAGCTGAATTTCGACCTTCATCTTTCTTTTTTCATTGGCTAAAAAAATAGGCACCGTAACTATCAAATGCAAGCTTCTGTATCCATTGGGTTTAGGATTCGCTATGTAATCTTTTTTAGTAATCAGTTGAATGTCATCTTGTCTCAGCAACGTTTCAGCTACTGTATAAACATCTTCTACAAAAGAGCATATAACTCTTACTCCTGCCACATCATTCAAATTTTCTTCAAGAGACTCCAATGTGAGAGGATAATTATCTCTTTCCAGTTTTTCAACTATGCTTTCCAGTTTTTTCAGCCTGGTATGAATTCCTGTTATGGGATTTCTATCATATTGCAGCGAGTATTCTTCATTGAGAACGTTGAGCTTGGTTTCCATCTCCATGATAGCGCATTTATAATAAGCCATAAGTTTATTGAAATTTTCAATTATCGGTCTTGTTCTCTTAATAAACAATGACGGCAGCACACTTTCAGTTTTCTTTTTCTTCTTTGTTTTATCCGAAATTTTATTAAACATTTTATTCCTCTCAAAACATATAATATGACTACGTTATTATTACAATTATAAAGCGTCAATCAATTCAGTCAGCTTTTGATGAAATTTGCCGATATGTATTCCATCAATAAAGCGGTGATTGACTTCGATGGAAATATGCAAGACCTTTCGTCCGTCAACATTTTCATATCTTCCCCAAGCTATATGGGGAATAGCATCATCTTTCGCTTTAGGTGAAGCCAGATCTCTTTCGTTGGTCAGCGCTGTCATCTTTATCCACGGTACACAGGAAAAATATATCAAGTCTTCCTTTTCATCTTCATAACATATGAATTCTTCCTGCTTGGAACTTTTCACTGCAGCCCTTTGGCTAACGTATGAAAACGCGTCAACATCATTAATCGCCTTGGTGCACAAATATACCAGCCCGTAATAAAAGGAGATTCCATGGTTTTTCGTGTAATTATACAGATTCGTTACATCTTGTTTAAATGTCACCATATAAAAAGGGTTGGATACTGATGAAAAGAAATCAAATATCTCTCTTCTTTCCCAATTTTTCTTATCTATCTTTGTTCTGTTCATCTGTATTGCGCGTCAGCTCTCCTTTCCGGCAATATGGCAGTAAACTCTTTTTTCAAGTCTTTTCTCAAACCCACATAGCCTTCGTGAGTGATGGTAAAAAGCATAGGTTCCTTCTTCTCGTCAAAAAAAGCTATGTCTTTGTCGCCGAAGTCAGTTTCTTCTACCCACTCTCCATGCTCGTCATCGGTTGTGACCACACAAAAAGTGCTGTATTTTGACAATTGGTCAAACAGCCTTTTAGACGAATAAATCTTATATAAATCAGCTCCTCTGCCTCCTCGGACAGTTCCCCACCATCTATTGACCACACGGTGCTCGGCAATATAGTCCCATACCGAGTCCAGCAAATCATCAAATCTTTCCCCGTTTATAAGCACTACTTCTACATATTTGGTCTTGTATCTTATCATATTAAGAAGCTTCACATAAGCTTCATGTTCATTAAGTTGTTTATCAATGCTAATATAATCCATGTTTATATTTTATCAAATTTTTTTGACGATATTATAAAGATTATCAAATCAAGTCGTAAAGTTTAAATATGGCTATCATATTCTGGTATGTCAGCTTGTTTCCCATAAGTTGGCCGTAAGTAGCAGTTTTGGTCTTTCCCTCTGATTTCAGTTTTTCCATTTTGATCACCGTGTCTTCATAATTGTCTTGTACAAACTTGAGCATTGCCTCAAAGGCTTTCAGCCTTCCTTCAGTATTCACATGTTGTTCTGTCATACATTGAATTCCTTTCCATGCTTATTGAAAAAATCGTAGTATCTCCTGACGTTACCTAGTTCAGTCCATTTTTTTACACACACGGGATTTTCGTCCATATCGTAGACCTTTGCTCCCTTTATAGAAAGGATAAACGGAGAATGGCTTGCTATGATGAACTGACTTCCGTTGAACCTGGCTGAATTTTCTATGTATTCAGCCAATTCTTCCTGCCTCTCGCACGACAGGCTGTTCTCAGGTTCGTCAAGGAGTATGAGCCCCTGTGTGTCGATTTTATTCACAAAATATTTAAAAGCGCTTTCTCCGTTGGAATGCTCCCTGATGTTGTCCATCATATTCTTTCTCACGTATTTGGATTGAGTAGTTCTCCTGGCAAGGTTTGTCTTTTTAAGCATTTCATAGTCGTCAAGGGTTTTGAACTTAAAATCAGAATATTTGATATCCAAATATTCATTCAGCAAATCTTCTCTTTTATCATCTATGCCTTGGTTTATGGTTCTGAGATTCAGCATATAGTCAAACACATCATCGCTGGTGATTACCCTGCTGCCTTCAGGTATAGCTCCGTTCAGTCTGTAATCGCACATCTGTGTGTAATCATCAAAGAAATTGCTGCGATTGTACAGCGTATCTCTCTCCAATTGAAGCGTTTCGGCTATAACGTTAAGGGCAGTACTCTTGCCCGAACCGTTTCCTCCGCACAAAATGGTAACCTGGTCCGGTTCAAGAGTATCAAAGTCATGTTCAGATAATACTCTAAAAGGATAAAAGCTGTCATAGCAAGTCCTTAGTTCACTCATGAGATACCCATACTCTCGTTCCCTTGACGGAAAGAAAAAGTGCGATAGATATATCAAGGCCGTCCCTCCTCTTGTAAGATAATAGCCTTAGCCCATTCCAAAAGCCTATCTGAAAGCGTTTTTATTTTAACATATATTCAACGTTTTTGCATCCGCCTTTCATAATTATACTTTTTATACTTTTGAAAAGACGGCAGTATTGCACGCTCCTCTTGACCTGGGGCGTCTCCAATGATAAAATTGTATACAATTTGAAGGATTGTTTAGGAAGGTCATTATGCTCACTCTGGATTTTTTAAGCAACGATTATAAAGAAAAAAAGACGCAGGCGCAGATAGTAGAAGAAAATATTGAAATCGATATTATCACAGGAAAAATTCCGTCAGGCAATCGTATCAATGAGAGAGAACTGTGCGAAACTTATAACATGAGCAGAACACCTATACGGGAAATACTGCGTCGCATTGAAGGCAACGGTCTCATCAAATCCATACCCAATCGCGGTGTCTTCGCTGTAGGCTTGAACAGTCAGTCTATAGATGATTTGTATTATCTTAAAACCATTTTGGAGGTCCAATGTGTCCGCTGGGCCATAGAGCGAATTGAAGACTATCAGATGGAACTGCTGGAAGAGACCTTTGACTTTATGCAGTTTTACACCATCAGCAACGATTTGGAAAAAATACTGCGAATAAACGAAGGTTTTGATTCCATCATATACAATGCGGCCCATAACAAAGAACTGGAGTCCAGGCTCCTTCGCTATAATTTCCTCATAAAATATGCCAATGCTGACGTCAAATATCCTCTCAATTACTTGCCGACCGTCCTTGAAGAGCATCGAGCCATATTCAATGCGTTTATCGCAAAAGATCCCGATTCGGGAGCAGAAGCCGCTGAAATACACCTATACAAATCCATGCTCAGGAGGAAATAAATTCCTGAACGGCAGAGCATAAACAAAGAGACTGTATGAAAACCCCGGATAGATTGTATGACTGTCCGGGGTTTTCTTTTACTTTTTCTTTTCGTACGTTGCAGGCGTGATACGTTGCAGGCGTGAGAAGAAGCAAATCTTCCTGCGCTGATAAAATTTGTTTATTTTTGAAATTTTGTCAGCGAATTTCCATAAAATGGGATTTTGAGGGGTGGATAATACCTCAAAAATGTAAAAAATAGAGAAAACCAGGAAAAATGTCAGCAAAATCGATGATTTGACTGACATTTTTTCAAGATTTACAAGAAAAAGTCAGCCGGGGCTGTGATTCGACGAATTTCGACATGGATTTGAACGCTGCCGATGTAATTTTTTAAAAAATCACGATTTTTTTACATCCGCTCACTGCGCACACCGCATCAAACTATCACGTCTGCTTTGGGCATGACCTGGGCACACTGACGGATGGGGTTTGTCTACAGTCTGCAGGGGCTGCCTCATTAATGATCACGCCTTCCGTGATTGCCTACCGCTAATGAGGCAGCCCTCTTCTCATATGAATCATAAGATGAGAAACAAAAAAGCAAAAACCCACGATATTGCATTTTTTGTTTAAAATCGTAGGGCAAAAACCCACGATTTTATCATTTTCATATAAAAAAGTGGGGGGGCAACAGGATTCCCTTGAATAGATTGTAGGAAACCACTCGGCGTTAGTTTACATAAATCTCAAATTGCTGGCTTATAGCAAACTAAGCGTATGGGCAATCACATTGTCACACCCACGATTTTTTGCTTTTTGCTTCAGATAGTGGGTTTTTGCCCCACTATTTTAAAATGTTTTGGTCAAATCGTGGGGCGTGGCATAATATCAACCACCTTATAACGCTTTTTATAACACTTTGATAATGCTCAAAATCATGCTATAATTTCTTAGAAAGGGGAAGAATGAAGAAGGATGATACAGATGAGCGAAAAATATATAGAACAGATATTGAGTATATATAATCACGTTGATACGATCATTCTGACGGACGCTAAAGGGTATATAACCTATTTCATAACTTATAGGCCTGATCTCAATCCCAACAGGCCTAAAAACATGGTAGGCAAACACATGCTGGAAGTTTTTAAAACCCTCACGGAAGAGACCAGCTCAGTTATGCGTGTGATTAAAACGGGGGAACCTATCTTAAATGAAGTCCAGGAATTTCCCTATGACAGCTATGTGGTGCGCAGCATTAACACAACCATGCCTATAAAGGAAAATGGCAAGTTGGTGGGAGTGGCCAACATGATAAGATATCTTGACGGTCCTTTTAAAAGAAACGAAATAGTAATAGATTTGAAAGAAAAAAAGGACTTTGGCATAAGATACCACATAGACGATATAGAAGGATGTTCAGAAAGCATTTCATATCTTAAGCAAAAGATAAGAATGGTGTCGGAGACGGATTCGGCCGTCTTGATATATGGGGAGACCGGCGTTGGTAAAGAGCTTGTAGCGCAATCAATACATGGACTCAGCAGCAGAAGGAACAACAGGTTTGTATCTCAAAATTGTGCCGCGATACCGGAGAATCTTCTGGAGAGCATAATATTTGGCACAGTAAAAGGCGCGTATACCGGAGCAGAGAACAGACCGGGACTGTTTGAAATCTCCAAGGGAGGCACATTGTTTCTCGATGAGATAAATTCAATGGAAATAACTCTTCAAGCTAAAATATTGAGGGCTATTGAGGATAACGAGGTAACAAGAATAGGCAGTAATACTCCTATAAAAACAGATGTAAGAATTATTTCCGCCCTTAATGAAAACCCTATGGACTGTATTAAAAACAAAAAACTCAGAAGGGACTTGTTTTATAGACTTAGCACTGTTGAAATAGATATAGAGCCTCTTAGAAAGAGAAAAGAAGATATTTCATATATGACTGATTATTATATCAATTACTTTAACAAAAAGATGAACAGAGCGATAATCGGCATAGATGATGATGTGCAAAAAATATTTTCCAGATATGAATGGCCGGGAAACGTGAGAGAACTGAGAAACGTGCTGGAGGGAGCTTTTAATATAGCAACTTCAAGAAAAATAAAGAAAAAATATCTGCCTAATTATTTGCTTCAAGAGTTTGATGTAGAAGGAATAGAAATGGCAGATGAACATATCATTAGATGGAGCAATGGAGAAGACTTTAATTTGGATGAGGCAATAAAGGAGTATGAGAGAAATATAATAATAAGCGCTTTGCACAATTCAAGAAATTTATCAGAAGCTGCGAAAAAACTTGGAATATCAAGACAGAATCTCAATTACAAGCTAAATAAACATTCCCTACTTGAATCTAACACATTTTCAAAGTATAATATTAAAGAATAATGTAAAGGAAAAGATTGTTTATGGAAACATTTTTTAATAATATTGTGTCAAGCATTGGAATTACAGATGTTTTGGATATCTTGATAGTAGCTTTCATCGTATATAAGGTGCTGGGCTTCATCAGAGAAACCAGAGCGGAACAGCTGGCTAAGGGTCTGGTGATACTGGTTATCATAACACTTTTATCGAGACTGCTGCATCTGTATACATTGAATTGGATATTATCCGGCGTAATGACCGTAGGACTGGTGGCTTTGGTGGTTATTTTTCAGCCTGAGCTTCGTCGTGCGCTGGAACATTTAGGAAGAAGCAGATTTGTAAATGTGCTGGATGGAGTAGATAAAGAAGAAGCTAAGCGCATGGTTCTTGAGATGGTAGAAGCCATCGACAATATGTCATCTTCAAGGACCGGCGCTTTAATTGTGATAGAAGGCGAGATTACACTTAATGATATAGTAGAGACCGGAACGATAATCGATGCGGCGGTCTCTACTGAAATGATAGGAAATATATTTTATGAAGGAGCGCCGTTGCATGATGGTGCGCTCATCGTCAGAGGAGATAGATTGTATGCGGCAGGCTGCGTTTTGCCACTTACACAGAACAAGCAGCTGTCCAAGGAATTGGGCACGAGACATAGAGCAGGTATTGGAATTACGGAAAATTCGGATGCAATGGTTATAATAGTGTCAGAAGAAACAGGAGTAATTTCAATAGCACAAAATGGCAATCTTACCAGGTTCGTGGACGTTAAAAAGATAGAAAAAACATTGCTTGGACTTTACTTCGATGAAGATAGAAAATATACCTTTACAGAGAGAATAAACATGCTGCTGAGGGGTGGAAGAAATGCTAAAAAGTAAAAAATTTAATATTATATTGGCACTGATCGTGGCAATAGTTTTATGGGCTTATGTTTTAGGCGAGATTAATCCCACCTCAAGTACAGTAATAAGAAACGTTCCTATAAATTTCACTAATCAAGAAGCTTTGGAAGCAGAGGGGCTGACTGTTCTCAGCACCAGTGCAGAAACAGTAAATATTACAATTTCAGGACAAAGGACTGCTATTACACGAGCGGAGGCGGGCGACTTTACGGCTACAGTAGATCTGGAGGCTCTCCATAATGGTGAAAATACTGTTCGACTCAGTGTTACGGGACCGAGAAATGTTGAAATAGAGAGAACCAGCATTGAAAAGGTGACAGTAGTGGTAGACAACATGGTATCGGAAGAAAAGACTGTTGAAACATCTTTCTCCGGTGAAGTGGCCAGCGATAAAGAGGCTGTTATATTAGAGGCAGACAAGGAAAGTGTAAATGTCACCGGTCCTGAAACTAAGGTGAACAGTATAGTAAAACTTGCGGCATATATAAACGTAGCAGAATTAGACAATCAACCTAAAGACATGAGCATTGAACTGATACCGCTGGATGAAAATAATACCCGTGTTGAAGGTGTTACTATTGAAGGCGGAAGCCAAATGCAAGTTACAGCTGTATTATACAGTAAAAAAACCGTACAGCTGAATGTACCATTGGTTAATCAGGATTCAGAAGAAGTAGATATAGAAGTTGAAACTCCAAATACAGTAGTAATAATGGGCACCGATGAAGACCTTGCTGACGTGGACAGTATAACTTGCAGCAGCATAGACCTTCAAGGCATCACTGAATCCACTGCAATTGCCCTTCAGCCTATTTTGCCGGAAGGTATACAGCTGTCAGATGATAATCAAGAGCTGACTGCAAATATTACAGTCAGAGCTATGGCGACGAGGACTTTCAACTTTACCAATGATGATATAATTTTTGATGTGGAAGCCTTGGGCCTGAACTATAGAATAGAAGATGCAGATTTTGAGGTTACAGTGACGGGACGTGAAAGCGTTTTAGACGGATTGTCAAAATCTGATATAATACTATCGGTAAATACAGAAGGACTGGAAGCGGGCACACATACTTTGGGAATCTCTGCAAGCTGTGAAAAGGACATATCGATCATAGAGGTCAATCCTTCAACAGCGGAAGTCATTATAGAATAATTGTAAGAGGTGAAATAATGGGAAGATTGTTCGGCACAGACGGCGTTAGAGGAATCGCCAATAAGGAGCTTACGCCGGAGCTGGCGTTTAACTTGGGAAAAGCCGGAGCATATGTACTGAAAAAAGAAAATGAAAAGCCTATAGTAGTAATAGGAAAAGATACCAGGATTTCCGGCGACATGCTGGAAAACGCCCTGGCTGCAGGTATTCTGGCAGTAGGCGGCAACGTGATAAAAGCGGGTATTATACCTACCCCTGCTGTAGCATACTTGGCAAAACATTATAATGCTGATGCCGGAATAGTTATAAGCGCATCACATAATACTTTTGAATACAACGGAATAAAATTTTTCAACGGAAACGGCTATAAATTAGATGACCTGTTGGAAGAAAAGATTGAAGATATAATTATCAGCAGTATAAATGTTAACAGCCATATAACCGGTGATAAGATTGGGAAATGCTTAGAGGCAGAAGAAAACGCTACGGGGCTTTATGTTAAGCATTTGCTAGATACCGTTGATTACAGCTTAAGAGGAAAAAAGATAGTCTTAGACTGTGCCAACGGAGCTGCCTTTCAAATTGCGGAAAAGATATATCGGGAGCTGGGCGCTGAAGTGATAGTTATCGGCAACCAGCCCAATGGTGTAAATATAAATGATGGATGCGGCTCTACACATCCTGAAAGAATGGCTGAAACCGTTAAGATGTCAGGAGCAGATATAGGCCTTGCCTTTGATGGAGACGCAGACAGACTCATAGTGGCAGACGAACAGGGGAAAGTGATAGATGGAGACAGAGTAATCGCTATCTGCGCGCGCATGCTGAAGACGGAAGGGCGTCTTGCTCAAAATAAGGTAACCGCCACAGTGATGAGCAACATAGGGTTCCATAAGGCTATGGAAGAATCCGGCATCGAAGTGGACGTTACAGGTGTAGGAGACAGATATGTATTGGAGCAGATGCTAAAAACCGGATGCGTGATAGGAGGAGAACAGTCGGGTCATATAATATTCAGAGAATATACGACTACAGGCGATGGAATACTCTCATCATTGCAGTTTATTAAGGCTGTCCTCAACAGCGGCAAAAAACCTTCGGAACTCGCAGCAGAGGTAGAAATTTTCCCTCAGGTTTTGGTAAACGCCAGAATAAACAATGACTATAAAAAAACATATATGAATGACCCGGAAATCGCTGATGCCATATCAGAGATAGAAAAAACTATGGATGGCAGCGGCAGAGTATTGATAAGACCTTCGGGTACTGAACCTCTTGTAAGAGTCATGCTGGAAGGGGAAGACGAAAAAGAACTTTTTGATATGGCCAGACAGTTGGCCGACCTTATAGAAAGAAAGTTAAAGTAGGAGAAAAAGATATGTGCGGCATAGTAGGATATATAGGTGAATATAACGCTAAAGACATCATAATAGACGGCCTTAAAAGACTGGAATACAGAGGATACGATTCAGCGGGTATAGCTGTCATAAGAAATGGCAGATTAGAAGTGAAAAAGCATGTGGGAGGAATAGAGAATCTCGAAACTCTGATTGGCACTGATAACATGGCAAGCCATATCGGCATAGGCCATACCAGATGGGCTACACATGGAGCTCCTTCAGACATCAACGCTCATCCTCATGTAGACCAGGACAATACCGTTGCAATAGTGCATAATGGCATAATAGAAAATTATCAAGAGTTAAGGCAAGAGCTAATAGAAAAGTATGACGTCAAATTCCGCTCTGAAACGGACAGCGAAGTAATAGCTCAGCTTATAGGCGTAATCTATAGGGAAAAGAAGGATTTGCTTGAGGCAGTATATGAGGCTTTGGCAAAGATGAGAGGCGCTTATGCCATTGCTGCCATAGCGCAGGAAGAGCCGGATAAGATAGTAGCTGTCAGAAAGGATGCTCCGCTGATTGCAGGCCTTGGAAAAGGCAGCAATTTCATTGCGTCCGACATACCGGCATTGCTCAAATATGTAAAAGAAATATATCTTATAGAAAACAATGAAGTAGTTCTCGTTACAGCAGACGAAGTTAAGATATTCGATGAAAACAAAAACCAAGTAAAAAGGGATGTTTTTCATGTTACATGGGATGCTGACGCTGCAGAAAAAGAAGGATATGAGCATTTTATGCTCAAAGAAATATTTGAACAGCCGAAAGGCCTTTCCGATACTCTGAACAGAAGGCTCGATGAAAACGGCAAGATAAACCTAGAAGGAATAACTCTGACAAAAGAACAGATAGACAATATTAAAAAGATTTATATAGTCGCTTGCGGTACTGCATATCATGCGGGGCTTGTAGGAAAGTACATCATAGAGCAATTGGTAAAAATACCGGTAGAAGTGGATGTAGCTTCTGAATTCCGATATAGGGAGCCGCTGATAGACGAAGATACCTTGTTCATAGCCATAAGCCAATCGGGAGAGACTCTCGACACTCTGGCAGCGCTTAGAGAGGCCAAAGCGAAAGGCGCAAGGGTGCTCAGTGTTGTCAATGTAGTGGGCAGTTCTGTGGCCAGAGAATCTGATGATGTGTTTTACACATGGGCAGGTCCTGAAATCGCTGTGGCGTCCACAAAGGCATATACTACGCAGCTTATGTGCATGTACATGCTGGCCTTGTATATGGGATTGGAAAAGGGAACCATCGACAGGAATTTCTATGATCAATTCATCAGAGACTTGCAGGATATACCGGCAAAGCTTGAAAGCTTCCTGAAAAATATCGGCCACATTGAAGAAATATCCAAACAGTTATATAACAAGGAACAGGTATTTTTCATAGGAAGAGGTTTGGATTCGGCAGTATCTTATGAAGGCTCTCTCAAGCTTAAGGAAATTTCATATATCAACTCATTTGCTATTGCAGCCGGGGAACTGAAACACGGCACGATAGCATTAATGGAACCGGGAACATTGGTCATTGCCTTGGCATGCCAGAATTTCCTATATGAAAAGATGGTTTCCAACATTCAAGAGATAAAGGCAAGAGGAGCGTATGTGCTGGCCATCGCCAAGGAAGGAAATGATTCCATAGCCAAACAAAGCGATGAAATGATATATATTCCGGCAGTCAGAGATGAGATAGCTCCCCTTCTTTCGGTAGTACCGCTGCAGCTCTTTGCGTATTTTGTCGCCAGAGAAAGAGAATGCAATATAGATAAACCTAAAAATCTAGCAAAATCGGTCACGGTAGAATAAAATCACTGCAAAATGTGAGGAAAGGAACTAAAGATGGAGAATTATCAAGTAAGAGACATATCACTGGCACCGTCAGGTCACAGAAAAATTCAGTGGGTAAGGGAGAATATGCCTTTGCTGAGAGGTCTTGAAGAAGAATTCAAAGAGACCAAGCCCTTTGAAGGAGTAAAGATTTCTCTTTCAGTTCATCTTGAAGCGAAAACCGCATATTTGTGTCTGGTGCTGGCGGCAGGAGGAGC
This sequence comes from uncultured Eubacteriales bacterium, assembly GCA_900540145.1. Taxonomy (GTDB): domain Bacteria; phylum Bacillota; class Clostridia; order Peptostreptococcales; family Anaerovoracaceae; genus Fimisoma. Next base: position 11,362 of record UQEW01000026.1, on the reverse strand, counting down.
TGACATGTCAGTTACCGGCAGCAATGTTTTGAGCACTCAGGATGATGTGGCCGCAGCGCTTGCTGACGACGGATTGAAAGTATTTGCTTATCATGGAGCCACAGCTGATGAATATGAGAAGCATATAGAAATGTGCCTTTCTCATAAACCTAATATAGTAATAGATGATGGTGCTGATTTAGTCAGCTTCCTTCATGAGAAAAGACCTGACCTTATGGAAGAAGTGTGGGGCGGATGTGAAGAGACCACTACAGGAATAATACGTCTTAAGGCGATGGAAAAACAGGGGGTTCTCAAATTCCCTATGGTTGCGGTAAATGATGCAGACTGCAAACATCTGTTTGACAATAGATATGGGACAGGACAATCCACCTGGGACGGCATTATGAGAAACACAAATCTGATAATCGCAGCTAAGAAAGTAGTCGTAGTAGGATATGGGTGGTGTTCGAGAGGAATCGCCATGAGAGCGGCAGCCCTCGGAGCCCAGGTTATCGTAACCGAGATAGATCCGGTTAAGGCAATCGAAGCGAAAATGGATGGGTATTCAGTAATGCCTATGGCCAAAGCAGCTCATTTCGGAGATATTTTTGTTACTGCTACGGGATGTTGTAAGACCATAACTACAGAACATATGATGTCTATGAGGGACGGAGCCATACTGGCCAATGCAGGACATTTTAACTGTGAGATAGACATGGAAGCTCTGGAAGAATTGGCTGTAGAGAAAAAGGAAGCAAGAAATAATATCACAGGCTACAAACTGCCAAACGGCAAGTGGGTAAACGTTATCGCCGAAGGCAGACTGGTAAATATAGCTGCAGCTGACGGTCATCCTGCGGAAATTATGGATATGAGCTTTGCAGTTCAAGCAATGTCGGCACGTTACATAAAAGAAAACCATGAAAAATTAGCTAACAAGGTGATAGACGTTTCAGATGAAATTGACGATGTCATAGCGCGCAGGAAACTTTCTGCATGGGGTATAGAGATAGACAGCTTAACGCCTGAGCAGGAGGCTTATCTTAACAGCTGGCAGCTATAATAGCGTAATTTAAACGGGATGTCTTAGGAGGCGAAAAAAATGAGCATTTCTTATGAAGAGATAAAGAATCAAGCCAAGACAGCATGTCAGGAGCTGGTAGAAACGGCTAAATTGCATAGCGGTCAGATATTGGTAGTCGGATGCAGTTCCAGTGAGATTATGGGACAGCGCATAGGGAAAGCTTCAGATATAAATGCTGCGGAGGCTGTTTATGAGGGTATAATGGAGGTCCTTGCGCATAGAGGTATATATCTTGCTGCTCAGTGCTGCGAACATTTAAACAGAGCTGTAATCCTAGAAAATGAGGCTTTACCGCCTTGGTACGATATAGTGAATGTAGTACCTCAACCTAAAGCGGGGGGCTCCTTTGCCACTACATTTTACAAAAACGCTGCCAATCCTGTAGCCGTGGAGGAGATTAAGGCTGATGCAGGAATGGATATCGGCGATACTTTCATAGGTATGCAGCTTAAAAAAGTAGCTGTACCTGTAAGACTTTCCGTCAAATCCATCGGAGAAGCTCATTTGACATGTGCAAGGACCAGACCGAAATTCGTTGGAGGTTCCCGTGCCATATATGATGAGAAGCTTTCCGGAGGAGATATTCCAAGATAATGGAAGCTTACTGAGATAAAAAAGTTTGCCGAAAGCCAGTAACAAATCGCTCTGCAAAATCATATTGTATACTACAACTGAATAATAAAAAAATATGAAAGAAGCAGGTGAATTATATGGGAAATAATTGTGGTCTTTTAGGAGACAACGGCGTAGATACTAGTTTGTTATTCTTCTTCTTGTTACTGGTTATCATCTTCTGCAATTGCTATAACTAAAAACTTGTAGTACCTACACTTTGAAAAATCCGCTCGTTTGATTACGAGCGGATTTTAGACCGTAGACAAACCCCGGACAGATTGATTGTCCGGGGCTTTCTTTTACTTTTTTTCGAAATTTGTCAGCAAATTTACAGGAAATGGTATTTTGCCAGTGAAAAAACCGGCAAAAATGCAAAAAATCATAAAAATTAGACAAAAGGGGCTGTCGCATATCAATTAACGATAATTTTTCGTTAATGCGACAATCACCCATGCCTCTGATATTATGCCAAGCCCCACGATTTGACCAAAATATTTTAAAAAAGTGGGGCAAAAACCCACTATCTGAAGCAAAAAGCAAAAAATCGTGGGTGTGACAATGTGATTGCCCATACGCTTAGTTTGCTATAAGCCAACAATTTAAGATTTATGTAAACTAATACCAAATGGTTGCCTACCATCTATTCAAGGAAGTCCTGTTGAACCCCCACTTTTTTATATGAAAATGATAAAATCGTGGGTTTTTGCCCCACGATTTTAAACAAAAAATACAATATCGTGGGTTTTTGCTTTTTTGTTTCTCATCTTATGATTCAAATGAGAAGAAGGCGGTCTCAGTAGCGGAAGGCGATCACGGAAGGCGTGATCATTAATGAGCCAGCCCCTTTTCTCAAGATTTGCAAAAAAAAGTCAGCCTAGACCGGCTTTCGACGGAATCCGACACGAGGTTAAAGCCTTTTAAAGATAAAAATCGCTGATAGTTTTGACAATGTATCACTGTTATGATTATCCACAATAGATACACTTTTTAATGCCGTTATTATATCTTCTTTTTCTTTATCAGATAAAAGCAACCTATCTAAAACAAAACTATCTGCTATCTGTATGCCACCGTTTCTTCCCGTTGTCACATATATAGGCACACCCGCACCACTAATAATATCAATATCCCTATAAATTGTTCTTACTGATACTTCTAATTTTTCTGCCAACTCTGGAGCGGTAGATTTTCCGTTTTCCATTAAATGATAAATAATTCTAAATAATCTACTCTCTTGCATTTAAATCACTCCATTTCTTTTTCATAATATAAGCCTGACATATATGTGTCAAGTTTATCGGGTAAAGACTCGCCAAAAGATATAAAATTAGCGAGTCTTTGCTTATCGTCACTCTATAATCTTCCAGTTACTATCCTTATGGAGCGTCAGCTCATACTGTGATACCTGTGTTGCCTTTGTCTGATTATCAATGAATTTTACAGCTACTTTAACTTTCACGTTGTCACCGTCAGCCGTAAATATAGGATTGACAAGCTCGGAATAAAGGTAGTCCCCGTTTATCGGTTCAAGGGCGTTTCCCTCTACATAGTAGGCAAGCTCCTTGTCCGTAGCGGTCGGATACAGCTTGAAGAATGTTTCCAGAAACGCCGTAGCGTCATTTACCGTATCAGCGTCCACGCTGTTGTCGGCTTCCTGTGCCTTTGGTTCATAGCTGGATTTTTCCATAGCTGGGGCAAGGGTAGGGTTCTGTATGATAACCATATCCCCGTCAGCGTCTACATGGACGGTCACGGTATAGGTTTCTGATACATTCCTTGTCTGGTCGCCCTCTTTTACCTGTTGATCTATTTCATAGGTAACAGAAAAAGCGTTCTCCCCAGACTGTTCCACGTCCCAGATAAGTACGTCCGTGACCGTAGAGCTGGTCGGTATATCCGTCCTTACCGTATCAACATTCAATTCCTGCAATTCCTGTGTCAGATAGGCACTGATAGCCTGTGTCCTTGCTTCGATTGCTTCCTTGCTGTTGCTCCATGTGTAGTAGGATTTACAGAAATTCTTCACGAAATTTTCTATCCCGTTGGTATCGTTAAGTCGTAGCTGTATGGTTTCTACCTCATGAGTGGTATGCTGGTCGATAGCGGTAAAATTCTTATACACCCCAAAGCTCACGCTTGCGATAAGCACCACCCAGAGGGCAATGACGGATTTTTTATGCGTCCCCACTTTCATAGTGCGGATTTTCTTTTCCTTTATCGTTTTTTCTTTCTTCTTGAACATGATATTTCCATTCCTTTCTTTCTATTGCTTAATTCTGCCAGCCCCGATAAGGTGCTGTTGCCAGTAGCTATTGTTCAAATCAGCGTAGCCTATCGGGTCGCCAGCGTGGTACATCTGATTGTTTCCTACATAGATACCGACGTGGGTTACATACGTCCCCGCATTGTAGGTACTGTGAAAGAACACCAAATCCCCAGCCTGTGCCTGTGAAAGCGGGATATGCTGGGTAGCGTCATACTGTGCCTGTGCCGTTCTCGGTAAGGAAATGCCAGCCTTGCCATAGCACCATTGAACCAGCCCCGAACAATCAAAAGAAGTATTAGGATTGCTCCCACCATACACATAGTCCCAGCCTTGATATTTCAGAGCTTCATTCATTATCTTCTGTGCCAGCTCGCCCGACACTTGACTGACCGTAAGATACTGGCTGACAAGCTCCACATAGAACATATTCCCGTAAGCATATCGCCAGCCACCATTGCGGGCGACAGCGATAGGGTTTGTGTAGGTGACTTTCTTCCCGCCAGACTTGTCACGGGCGAAATTCTCTGCCAGCGTGAAGCTGTGCTTTTTCCCGTTCTTAGCCACATAGCCGATATAGCCACCGCCATAGTTATAGGACTGTACCACGACGTTTATATCCTCTATGCCTTGATTTTCTGCTGAAGAAAGCAGGGACGCAAAATACTTGCACCCCTGCTTGATTGAGCTTTCCGTATCAAGGGAGTTAGGCGGTAAGCCCATGCTCTCGGAACTCTGCATAACGTCCTCGGCTGTCCCGCCACTTTCCACCTGTATGATTGCCAGCAGATAGGGGACGTACTCGGAAATACCGTACTCTTTAGCGTATTTCTCTACCATAGGCTGATGTTTCAACACCTCTGCGGATAGGTTCATGCCCGTTACCCATGAGGAAGAACCACCGCCCCCGTCGTCGTCCTCGGCACTGATAAGCACGCCAAAGAAAAGCACTATCGCAAGAAGAAAGGGAAACAGACTGCCGATAAGGGCGATATGTCTCAGCTTCATTTCTTACGTCCTTTCTTTCCTGTTATGTTTAGGGTCGCTTTCTTGATGTTTCGCTCCTTTCTGGTGGTCTGCTGGTTCAGCTCCACACCATTGAGCCTTGTTCCGTGTTTCTGCAATACAGGTTCAGCAGATTTTGAAGCAAGCGGACGCTCCTTGACAGGCTGTGCTTTCGTCGGCTCGGTATGTACCTTATCCGTGGTGACAGGACGCTTGATTTCCTGCACTTTTCCTGTGTCGGTCTTAGAAGCGGTGACAGGTCTGTCATGGGGACGGGTAGCTCCTGTTGTCGCTGATCCGTCCGTCGTTCTGCCAGCTTGTTTTGCTTCCTGTGCTTTTTGAAGCTCCATACGCTTGTCAGCGATATTCTGTCTGTGCTGTTGGAGTTTGTCGGCACGCTGGCTCTGTCTGGTTTCCTGTCCCTGCACAATGCCACGCTTGAAGTCGGACACATTTTCCTTTGCCTTTTCCTTTGCGGAGTGCAAGGCATAGGCGGTCTGGGTCGGCATATCTTTGATGTTCTCCTTGACAGCCGTTGCCTTGTCCTTGACCTTGTTTTTCGTATCAAGCACCGCACCTACGGCTGAACCAGCTCGGCTTCCGAAAGAAGTATTGTCACGCTTGCGGGTCGTGCTGGCATGGGATTGTTTGTTTCCAGCAGAAGAAAGAACCGCTCCCGCCATAGCTCCCGTTCCAGCACCGACCATACTTCCTTTTCCAACCGCCCTTGCGATACGGTGTCCCATACGTCTAGCCCTGTGTCGCATGAACAGATACGGGCGACGGAATATCCTGCGTCCCATGCTCTGGCTGTCCCCAGCATTTAAGCTGAACATACTCATAAGGTCGCCCAGCTTCATGTAGATACCAGCGAAACATACTATCTGCAAGAACGCAATCATAAAGAACGGGTAATCGGTAGATATGTTGTAAAACATACTGGAAATACTGAAAGCCACCGTGACAATAAGAGTAATGCCCGCCCTTGTCATAATCGTATTGAACACCCTCACGATTGCCTGTTTCGCCATGTTCTCATAGCTGGGTATCATAGAGAGTAGAAAGCTAATCGGCAGGAACATAGCGAAGATGATAAACAATATCTGGGAGAATATCATCATGCCTGTGAGCAGGAAAACAAATATCGTAATCCCCAGATTGAAGATGAGCAGGAAGAACACCATTCCCAGACGGTTGATGACCTGCGGTATCGTCAGATTGTCGTTGTCGTTATCCTCGATTTCCGTTTTTACCACGTCCTCACGGGTCGCTCCGTCGTCGGCAGAGGGACTAGCCGATACCAAAGCTTCCACACGGTCAGCCCCGATTTCTTCTATATCGCTGTTGCCGAACTGCAAAAGTAGCCACGGCTGTTGTACCTGTATGGAGAACAGGCTGTCCCTTATCAAGTCCACGCTGTCTTTTCCCGCACTGTCGCTGTCGGGAAGCATGATTTTTGTCCCCAAATCCAGCGAAGCCGTGGAAATGTCCGAAGAAAAGTCATTGATTTTCTTGATATAGTCGGGAGCGTAGGCAATAAAGGAAGCGGACAGCACGAACACCACAACAAAGTTGATAACGGCGTGTAATGCCTTGCTGGTTTCTCGCTTGATAAGTCCCGTGTAGGCTACATAGATACCCACCACAAGGATAATGAGAAGCAGGAAACCCACATAGAAACCCGTACTTCCGAAGCCGTTTTCCGTTACACCCGCTAGGGTCTGTATGCTTTTGCCGATACTGTCTGCCATGTCGTTAATGAAGTCCAGCTTATACGCCTGCTGGACGACGTAACCCGTGGCGTTGGATAGATACAGGCTTATCGTCCAGATAAAGTTGGTGATACAGTAAAGCCCGTATTGTACGGACTTTCCGATACCGTCCAGCCAGTTCCACGGAAGCCAGCCCCAGCTATTGTCCACATAGAAGTCAAGCTGGTAGTTTTCCAGCGGGTATTGTGAATACAAGTTGTCCGCATTGACCGTATCATCTACCAGCCCCGTGGCATGAGCCACCGTCCCGAACAGGGAGAGGAACACAACAGAGGTAAAAATGACTATCAGAGCAATCTTGAAAAAACGAAAGAGCTTCTTTTTTGTCAGAAGCCCCTTTATCCTATCTTTCATCACTCCACCTCGCTTTTCACGGGCGGTCTGGTATCAAAGGCGTGCAGTAATTCTTCAAAAACAGGGTGTATCTGCACCACTCCCACACGCCCGTACAAGTCTTGAAGCTGGCATTGTCCGTTCTCCAAGTCACGAAGTCGTTTCTGGTTGTTCTCGTCGTCGTTGTCGATACCGAAAAATTCAAGGGTCTGCTTTATCTCGCCTAAGTCGGTACTTCTAAAGGCAAACTTCAAGCCGATATTGTTTTTCAAGCTCTCCTTTGACACGTCGCCAGAGGATTGCGTGACGAAGTACACGCCAGCCTGCATAGCACGTCCCGCTCGCACCAGCTTGTTGGAGAGGGTTTCTCCCTGTGCCACGTTGAGGAACGCCCACGCTTCATCTAAATCCACGATTTTAAAAATGCTCCTGTCGCTGTGGATAAAGTCAAGGGCAAAGGTACTAATGACAATCAGCATAGCCACGGACAGCAGTTCAATGGTCGTGTATTCCTCAAAGGTCGTGTCCTTGTCGGGAAGTACCAAATCTGCCACCTGTATGATATTGAGCTGGTTGTCCAAGCTGATAGCGTTCTTAACCGAACCGTCCGAGAACAGCAGATGTGCAAAGTCATAGTCCGTAAAACTGTCGATATGGTCGGCAATGTTGCGGGCAATCGCCGTGTCCTCTCTGCGTAGCTCGTCTATCACATGGAGAAGTCCTCGCTGATCGCTCTGGGTCACGGCTCGCACCGCTTTTCTAAGGACAGGGAATTTCTCGCCGTCCCTAGAGGAAATCCCCGTAAGGAATGTGAGAATGTCTATCGCCAGACTTTCAGCGTCCTTTACATTCTTCATAATCACGAACGGGTCAAGAAGCCCAGCGTTTTCCTTATCGCTGGTAAGGTTGACGATATTGATTTCATGGGCTATCTCTGGAAGCGTTTCTTTCCAGTTGCCACGCTCCGATTTAGGGTCGAGAATGACCGCCTGTCCCCCAAAGAGGACGGAATAATAGACAATCAGATTGTTGCAGAATGATTTCCCACCGCCCAGCGAACCGACAAAAGCGGAAGCCAGAGCGTTTGTGACCGTACCTTTCACACCTTGACTGGCAAGAGAGGGCTGTAAATAGACGTTTCTTCCTGTATCTACGGAATAGCCGATATAGATACCTGTGTTTTCTCCTAACTGCTGTGTTGCCCCGAAGCCAAGTCCTGCCAGAAAATCACTCTTGACGTATTGCACATAGTCATTGATATAACGCTTGCTGGCGGGAAGAAATTCAGAGTGAAGCCCCAGCATATCCCCAGCGGGACGAACTAATTTTACATTGAGGTCGTCGTAGAAGTCCTTGACCTCATCACAGCGTCGTTTCAGCTCGTCAAGGTCGGGAGCTGATACCCTTATCACATAGGAGAGCTTATACATACTTTCCTTGCTCTGGTCGAGGTCGGTTTCCAGCTCGTCCACGCTGTCTAATGCGTCCACCACGTTTGAGCTGGTTTCGCTTCCAGACTGATAGGCGTGGTTGTCCAAATCTTTCAGCTCTTTCTTTTTATTTCTCACCGTGGAAAGTGCCTTGCGGTTGCCGACGATTTCCACATTCATGCTCGTATCAACAGGGAAAGTAAACTGCTGTTGCTGGAAATAGAAGATTTCCGACGACGGAAAATCCAGCTCGCCCACAATCGCATTGACGGTAAAGTAGGACACGAAGCTCTCGCTGTCCTCATGTTCCAGCCTTATGTATCGCTGGCTTTCCTCTATCAGACAGCGGGTCGGACGGATAAGGTCGTACTGCTTGATAAGCGTTGCCTTTTTCAGCTTCTTCTTTGGAAGCGAATACTCGTAGTCCTCATATGCCACGCCGTCCCTGCCGTAGATATGTTCGATAAGATAGCCGAAGTCGTTCTTGTCCAAGCGTCGGAACTTGAAACGGCGGGAGATTTTATTTTCCAGCAGTTTTTCCATTTTCATGTAGCGGTTGATTTCATCATCTGGCATGGAGATAAAGTCATTCATCAGCGTGTGGTTGACCTCGTTTAGAAATTCCTTGAACGTCAGAAATGCCGATTTCTTCATGCTGTCAAGGCTCACTTTTTCCTCTGTCACAATGAGCTTGAAGCCGATAAAAAAGCGGTAGTCTACTTGATTGTCCCCAATCATGCTTACTAACGCTTCTGTCTGTTCATCAATCTTCTGTATCGCCACATCACGAAGTCGCCCTGTCACCAGCTTTTTTGACTGCTCCTGTATGCTTCTTATGGAGCTTTCCGTCGCTATCTGCAAGGCGTGTATCTTTCCCTCACGGGACTGTGCGATAAGCTGGCGAAAGCTGTCATGGACGATAAACTTCTGTTCCGCTGACAGAAAAGAATAGTTATACGGTATCAGCTCATAGTAGGCGAATACCTCATTATCCTTGTTCCAGACAAGGTTGTTGTCGATATATTTAATCGGGAACATACATCACACTCCTAACCGCCGTGACAGGTTCGCTGAACACTTCCTTTTCCAGCTTCACGGCTTTTCCTGCATAGGCCACTTTTGGTCGCAGGGCAAACGTAATCTGCGATTTCAAGAAGCTGTAAGGCTTCTTGCCGTCAAAGGTCTTTTGACTCATAAACCATGTGAGGGCGACGGGAATACCGAAGTATTTCAGAAATGCCCCCTCGATAAATGATAACGGCGGTAAGTCCCCTAAGAGAATGACAGCAAACTCCGTAATGACAAACCACGTTATCTGGGTAAAGGTAACGGGAAACGGGAGAGTGAAGTCATTGATTGCGTATAAGACTTTCTCCACGTTCCAGATACCCGTATAGGATTTAATCTTCTTCATTGTCCAGCTCCTTTCTTTCAATGATTGAGGGACAGCCCGTCTCTGGCCGTCCCCGTAAAATACAAAAAGCTGTCAGGTAGCGACCTAATCTGTCGCTGATCTGCCAGCTCTAATATGGTATCTCGCATATCCCACGGCTTGTTTCAATGAATGTCCCCTCTATGGACAAGTCCCTGCCGTATGCTTCATAGTCGATATAGTTCTGCAACGGTAGCGGTATCTGTCCCAATACCTGCAATTCGTCAATGAAGTAATAGGCAACGTCGGTCATGTCCTCACAATTAGGATAATAATAAATCTCGTCCTTATGCTCGTAGACTTCTTCCAGACTTCCATAGTAGGAAACAAACTCGTCCAGAGCGTCCGTGATATAGTCGGGAAGCTCACAAATCATGTCGTACATTTCATTGAGTTCTTCAATGGAGATATACTCCCCGATTTCAATAGGGAAGTTGTCGGTATCATGGACAGCGTATTCCTCATAATAGCTGTTCAGCCCGATACGCTCCGAAACATCTTCCTCGTCGATAGGGAAAGAGAACCAGTCCCCGACAAGTTCGCCCTCGTTGTACTTGCCAAGATTAGCGATATACACCCTCATGTCATCCACCACAGGCACACACCTCTTTTCTATGGAAGTTCATAGATACCGTGGTCAGTTTCCACAAAGCGTCCGTTGTCGTCAAGATACTGCCCGTAGGCTTCAAAATCAAAATAGCGGGTGACGCTCTCACTTAGGGAAGTAAAGTCTGGGTCATTGTTCAGAATGTGGCGGGCAACGTCCGTCATGTTCTTACACCACGAATAATGAATGATGTCGTTTCTGTATCGGTGCAGTTCATCAAGACTAGAGAAGTAGCACATCAGCTCCCCGTAGTCCTCTTTCAAGTCAGAGAGTAGATTTTCGTAAATAGCGTATAGGTCATTGAGCTTTTCGACGGTGGTATCTTCCTGCACTTCATCAGCAAAGGGAAGCTCCTTGCCCGTGATATAGTAATAGTCTGTATCTACATCAATCCCCAGCAGTTCTTCTACCTGTTCTGTGTCGATAGGCAGGGTGAACCAAAAGGCTCGGATTTCTCCGTCTGTCGGTTCTCTGGCTTCAATCTGCACACGCATTTCTTCCATGTTTCATCACGTCCTCTCTTGTCAACGCTTCCTGTATGACGGCGTAAGGCACACCGAATACATAGCGTGAAAAATCTTCTAACTGTTTTTTAGGGTAGTCAGACAGGCAAAGGCGTTTCATCTCAAACCAGACCGCACGCTTGTAGTAGGGCAGGTCGGAGAGATACGGACACCCGATTTTTGCCTGCATATCGGTAAAAATGTCTTTCAATCAATCACTCCAATCTTAAATTTGAGTATAGAAAAAGCAGTCAATCCTGAGACTAACTGCTTGTAGAAAATATAGATGCTGTCTCTTATACACATCTCCGAGCCCACGAGACAAGAGGCAATCTC
>UQEW01000025.1 GCA_900540145.1 uncultured Eubacteriales bacterium | reverse complement strand
CGAGACCGGATTTCGACGGAATTCGACACGACTTTAAAGCCTTATGATGTAAAAATTTAAAAAAATTTGATTTTTTGTCAGCAGCTCATTGCGCACACCGCATCAAATAATCACGCATGCTCTGGGCATACTGACGGCGGGGGTTTGTCTACAGCCTGAGGGCCGGCTCAGATCCCTTTATCTGAGCCGGCCCTATTTTTAGCCTTCAAACTTTTTTCGAAATATGATTATAAAGTCAGGGAAGGAGCGCTGTAAGTGCGATTAAGCATTTCGCTGTTAAGCATATAAAGCCCTTTAGCATCATCTCCGAACAGCTCCATCTTAGTTATCATATCTGAAGCTGTTTTCTCTTCCTCACCCTGCTCCTTGACAAACCAGTCAAGCATCTGCATAGTTCTGAAATCGCGATCTTCATAAGCTGCAGCGTATATATTGTTGATAAGCGATGTAACATACTTTTCATGCTCCAGCCCTTGCTTTAGAGGATCCATCTTATCGTTTAACTGACATGAAGGCTTGTCGACAGCTTTAAATTCTACTTTTATTCCATTATTGTGCAGGTATTCATAAAAAAGCATCGCATGGTCTCTTTCCTCCTGCGCTTGTATGCGATACCAGTTTTCAAAACCGTCAAGGCCTATGGAATCATAGTAATTGGCAAACTCTAAATAAAGATAAGCTGAATATAATTCTTTGTTTATCTGATCGTTGATCAAATCTGCTACTGTTTTATTCATAGAATAAATCTCCTTTCTGTTTTGTCCAATATTAAGAGTTACATAATACATCCGATTATTTTTTATTATACCACGTTTTTACAGTAGATAACGAATATTTAAATGCGTAAGAAGTATTTTTTTCTGTAAGTCAGTTTTCGACATACTTTGCAAATCTGCGCTTGTATCATATAACCTGTGAGGTGAAATATGTCATGGTCATTTATGGCGAATACCTTTTTGCTGAAAATTTTATAGTCGGCGGGCTATTGCTTATGCTTACGGGCAAGCTTACCGGATATATACCTCATTGGGGACGGCTGATTTCAGCTGCAATTGTGTGCGGAGCAGGAAGTTTCATTATTTTTTTGCCCTTGGAAGGAATAATTTCCGTAATTTTGAGATTGGCCATTGGATCTTTAGCAGCGCTGATTGCGTTTGGCGTCAGTCAGCTGCTGAAAAAGACAGCGATACTTTTAATACTGACCTTCCTTTCCGGAGGCGCAGTGATGGCGCTTCTCTTGTGGCAGCAGGAGCCGGCGATAACTCATCAAGGAATTATATACATAGATGCTTTTACATACATGAAGCTGCTGTGCTTCGGCATTTTGGCCTTTGGACTTACATATTGGTTCGTCCGACTGATACGGAGAAAAAATAAAGATATAGCTATGGAGGGCAAGGTTAGTATGGTGATAGATGATAAACAATATGAATTTAAGGGATATGTGGATTCGGGAAACAGTTTGAAAGAACCGGTTTCAGGCAAACCGGTAGTCCTGCTGGACAGAAAGGGCGCTCAGAGGCTGCCTTTCAAGCCGGCAGAACTTGGGGACAGATATAGGGTTATACCATATAAAGCCGTAGGTGTTGAATGCGGATATCTTGAAGGCATAAGAGCGGACAGGATAGTATTTGAAGAAAAAATATCAGAAGGAGCCTGGGTAGCTTTTTATGACGGCGTTTTCGGCGATTTTGAAGTCTTAATAAACAAAGATTTTTTAGAAGGGGGATTATTAAAAAATGTATAAGGAGTTTAGATTTTTTCCTACAATACAGATAAATAATTTATTAAAAAAACTGAAAGAGTTTGGTAGGAGAAAAGTCAGAACTCTTTTTTACATCGGAGGCAGCGATGTCCTTCCTGCACCGCTTGAGAGAGAAGAAGAAAAAAAGCTCCTTAAGGAGTATGCTTCAGGAAGCCAAGAAGCCAGGAGTATATTGATAGAAAGAAACCTGAGACTGGTGGTATATATCGCTAAGAAATTCGAAAATGCCGGAGTCAACGTAGAAGATTTGATTTCCATAGGAACGATAGGCCTTATAAAGGCGGTAAATACTTTTAAAATGGATAAAAATATAAAGTTGGCCACTTATGCGTCCAGATGTATAGAAAACGAAATATTGATGTACCTTAGGAGGACATCAAAACTCAAAAGCGAAGTCAGCCTCGACGAGCCGTTAAACGTGGACTGGGACGGCAATGAACTGCTGCTGTCAGACATCTTGGGCACAGAAGGGGACTTGGTCTCTCACAGGCTGGAAGATGAAGTGAACCGCAAGCTGCTGTATGGCGCTATGACGAAATTGGACCCGAGAGAAAAGGAGCTTATGGAGATGAGGTTCGGATTGAGAAGCGGCAAAGAAATGACTCAAAAGGAAGTGGCCGACAAGCTGGGAATTTCTCAGTCATACATATCGAGGCTTGAAAAACGTATAATTACAAGGCTTCAGCGGGAGATAAAACGGTTAGGGTAGCCTTTCGCCATTTATTGGAACGCATAAGGCAAAGTCGCCTGATACATAACTAAACTTAAATATTATGGATAGGATTGGTGTTGTATTATGGCGAATAAAGTCGAAATATGTGGTGTAGATACTGCAAAACTGCCGCTCTACAAAGAGTCGGAAATGACAGAAATGTTAAAAAAAATCAAGGATGGCGACACTTCCATCAGGGAGAAGTTTATAAATGGCAATCTGCGGCTGGTGCTAAGTGTTATCCAGAGGTTTACCGCCAGAGGTGAAAATCCCGATGATTTGTTTCAGGTGGGCTGCATAGGTCTTATCAAGGCTTTGGATAATTTCGATATGAGTCACGGTGTTAAGTTCTCAACTTATGCTGTACCGATGATAATAGGCGAAGTGAGACGATATCTGAGAGACAACAATTCTATAAGAGTTTCCAGGTCCTTGAGAGATCTGGCATACAGAGCCCTTCAAACCCGTGAAAACCTTTCAAGAGATTTGCAAAAGGAGCCTTCTGTAAACGAAATCGCCTTAGCTATGGGAGTGAGCAGGGAAGAGGTCGTTATGGCTCTTGAATCTATACAAGAACCGGTGTCCCTGTTCGAACCGGTATTTCATGATGACGGAGACGCTATCTATGTGATGGACCAGGTTTCGGATACCAAGAATACTGATGCCAAATGGATAGAAAATATATCTTTATCGGAAGCTATGGATAAACTCACCCCAAGAGAAAAACATATATTGACTATAAGATTTTTCGAGGGGAAAACCCAAATGGAGGTAGCTAAGGAAATCGGCATATCGCAGGCTCAAGTCAGCCGCCTTGAGAAAAACGCCTTGTCTGCTATGAAAAGAGAGCTGATGTGAGAACCATCGCAAAACCATTTTACACAAAAAAGATTTAAGCGAATATAAATTGTAATATTCGCTTTTTTATTTAGCCATTCTTAAGTAAGCGATTGATCCATTGATTTTGCAGAAATATCAGAATTTCGTATGCTTGATATGAAAGCAGGTATGTATTAAAATATATCTAACTGATTTAACTGTTGGGAACGAGAAAAAAAGCCTGTTAGACGATTTTATGAAAGAGGGAAATATGGAAGAAAGAATGAACCTTGCCGAGGCTTTCAGCGCTTTGGCTGGATATGGGGCTGCAGTTTGGTGCGGCGTGGCTGCTGCGATTGCGACATTTGTCATAGAAATCATCTTGTGCAAGAAAGGAATCCTTTTTGCCAGCGGAGAAAAAAGATTGCAAGAGCAAAACGAAGAGGACACATGCTGACAGCCGTCAGAACGAATATAAGATTTCGTGACCGGGAACCTGAAGATACGACAACGAACCGTTTATATATTGCCAATTATGAATATATTGTGGACGGGAAGGTTCATACAAAGCAAGTGGTTTCCAGCAGCCTGACCCCCCCTTCAACGATTACCTTGTATTACGACAGTTCTCCAAACAAGGTGTTCTCGGAATATGATGTGGGGAAAAATCCTTTACAGATACTTTTATACATCATTCCGGTGCTGGTGGCGTATTTGGTAATGACAGCGATGGGATTTGAGCCTTAAAAGCAGGAATCGGGAGAATCGTGGAAATATTTGTACTGCCGTAATTTTCTCATAGCTCTTATCAATTACCGGAATTGATAAGCTTTTCCATTGAATTTTAAAACAAAATATGATTAAATAAGAAATGTAAAATATAGTTTAAATCCGCGGTTTTAGGAGGAAAGATGATATACACAAGAGAAGTAGAGAAAATGTGTCCTGTTAAAAAAGGCGTCGATCATGGTCCTGCACCTATTCCCCAAGAAGGGAAATGGGTAAAGGTAAAAGAAATAACTGACATTTCCGGTCTGACTCATGGAGTCGGCTGGTGCGCTCCTCAACAAGGAGCATGTAAGCTGACACTTAATATAAAAGACGGAATAATAGAAGAAGCATTGGTAGAGACCATAGGATGTTCAGGGATGACTCATTCTGCAGCTATGGCCGGAGAAATTTTAGTGGGGAAAACTCTTCTTGAGGCCCTCAACACAGACTTGGTGTGCGATGCTATCAATACTGCCATGAGGGAGCTTTTCCTCCAAATAGTATATGGGCGAAGCCAATCAGCCTTTTCAGAAGGAGGACTGGCCATCGGCGCAGGTCTTGAAGACCTGGGAAAGGGAACCAGAAGCCAAGTCGGAACGATATACTCCACAAAGGCCAAGGGACCTAGATACCTGGATTTGGCAGAAGGCTATATAGCCGAGATCGGTCTCGATGAAGAGGACAATATAATCGGATATAAGTATGTCAACATCGGAAAAATGATGGACGGAATTAAGGCCGGAATCGATCCGATGGAGGCCATCGAAAAGGCCAGCGGTACATACGGAAGATTTGATGAAGCGGTGAAAAAGATAGATCCGCGTCAGGAATAGGGGGATTATGGCTATGATAACATTTGAAAACTACGATAGAAAGATAGATAAGATTCAGGCTGTACTCTCCGAGTATAATATAAAAGATTTGGAAGAGGCCCGCGCTTTGTGCAAAGAAGCAGGTTTTGACCCTTATGAAATAGTAAAAAACATACAGCCGATATGCTTTGAAGACGCATGTTGGGCTTATACAGCAGGGGCGGCTATAGCGCTGAAAAAAGGCTGCAAGAGAGCGGCCGATGCGGCAGAGGCTATAGGAGAGGGGCTGCAGGCGTTTTGTCTGGCCGGTTCCGTTGCTGAAGACAGAAAAGTGGGCTTAGGCCATGGAAATCTGGCGGCCATGCTGCTCAGAGAACAGACAGAATGCTTCGCTTTTCTTGCAGGACATGAATCCTTTGCGGCAGCTGAGGGAGCTATAGGAATTGCCAAGTCGGCCAACAAAATACGCCAAAAACCTCTTCGCGTAATACTGAACGGCCTCGGAAAGGATGCGGCTCAGATAATTTCCAGAATAAACGGATTCACATATGTTAAAACCCAGTTCGACTATCAGTCAGGAAAAGTGACCGTGGTGGAAGAGATACCTTACTCCAAAGGGGAGCGCGCCGAAGTAAGGTGTTATGGAGCTGATGATGTCCGCGAAGGAGTTGCTATAATGCATCTGGAAAAAGTAGATGTTTCCATAACCGGAAATTCGACCAATCCTACAAGATTCCAGCATCCTGTGGCAGGTACTTACAAAAAAGAGTGCGTAGAACAGGGGAAAAAATACTTTTCAGTGGCATCGGGAGGCGGCACAGGAAGAACCCTTCATCCTGATAATATGGCAGCAGGCCCTGCATCTTACGGAATGACAGATACTATGGGAAGAATGCATTCAGACGCTCAGTTTGCAGGCTCCTCATCGGTGCCGGCTCATGTGGCCATGATGGGCTTTATAGGCGCAGGCAATAACCCCATGGTTGGCATGACGGTAGCAGTGGCGGTGGCTGTTGAGGAAGCTGCACGTGAAGATGTTTAAACATATATGAAAAGAATAAGATAAAAAAGCCATCAAAATTACATCTTTAAATCTACACGAAAAATACACAGAAGAATTCTGACAGCGAGGTATATTATACAAATCCAATACGTAAAACTTGATTTTCAGAGGCTGTAATGCTATAATGCAAAAGTATCGTTAATTTTGTTTTCAACACGGAGGAAGAAAATGAAAAAATTAATTTCCACGTTATTGATCGTTGTAATGGTTCTTTCTGTGTTTACTTTGGCAGGATGCAATAACAGCGAAAGTGCAGATGAAGATCAGCTTACCGTATGCGTAGTCGTATCCTCGGCCTTTGGTGACAAGTCCTTTAATGATTCGGCAAAAGAAGGAGCGGACAAGCTGGCTGAAGATTACGGAGTCAATGTAACCACTATCGAATGTAATGAAGAAAACTACAAGCAGCACATGATGGATGCTGCAGAAGTTTCGGATGTAGTAGTTCCTGTGGGCTGGCAGTTCTATGAAATCGCAGAAGTAGCTAAAGAATATCCGGATACAAAGTTCATTTGGGTTGACAATCCGGTAGACGGAATCGAAGATCTGCCTAATGTCCTTTGCATATTATATGCTCAGAATGAAGGTTCGTTCTTAGCTGGATATATTGCAGCTAAGATGTCAGAAACAGGCGTTGTCGGTGCTGTAGGCGGTGAAGACGTAAGCACCATCAATGACTTCCTGGTAGGATATGAACAAGGCGCCAAGTATGCAAATCCGGACATCAAAGTTGTGACTAACTATGCTAATGATTATGAAGACCCTGCAAAAGGAAAAGAATGTGCATTGGCTCTTCATGACCAGGGTGCAGACGTAATATTCCAAGTTGCGGGCAACACAGGCAACGGAGTGTTCGCGGCAGCTGAGGAAGCAGGATTCTATGCTATAGGAGTAGACCAAGACCAAAAGATTACAGCTTCAGAATATGATGAACAAATAATATGTTCAATGAAAAAAGAAGTAGGTAATTCGATTTATGATACCATCAAGGTCTTTATAGAGGATGGAACATGGGAAGGCGCCAGAATATGGACTGCCGATATGTCAAGCGGTTATATTTCCATAGCTTATGGTGATGAGAACTCTACACAGCAGGTAAGCGAAGAATTAAAGTCTGAAGTAGAAGACATTGCCGCATCTATAGTATCAGGCGAAATAAATGTAGAAACTGCAAGACAGTAATTAAAAAATAGGCTTATATAAGCCGAGACTTTTGAAAATATAGTTCGCTTATGAGGCGTAGCGTAAAAAATGCGCTACGCCTTTTTGTAAATGTACTTAAAAATGAGGTAGTGATGTTGCAAGAGCCTATCATAAAATTAGAAAACATATCAATGCAATTCCCAGGCGTTTTAGCCAATGACCGGGTGTCCCTTGATATAAAAAAGGGAGAAGTGTTTGCACTGGTAGGAGAAAACGGAGCCGGCAAGAGTACTCTCATGAACATATTATATGGCTTGCATACGCCTACAGATGGCAGCGTCTATATAAAAGGCGAGAAGATAGAGAATTTCAAACCGGTAGAAGCTATTAAAAGAGGCGTTGGAATGGTTCATCAGCATTTTATGCTGGTACCGTCTTTTACTGTGGCTCAGAATATAGTCATGAGCAAGGAACCACGAAAGCTTAAAGTATTTTATGACTTGAAGCAAGCAGTAAACAAGGTGAAACAACTTTCCGATGAGTATGGCCTTTTCATAGATCCGCAAGCCGTAGTGGGAGAACTGAGCGTAGGAATGCAGCAAAGGGTGGAAATCCTAAAGACTCTTTACAGAGGAGCAGATGTTCTTATATTAGACGAGCCTACTGCTGTATTGACACCGCAAGAAACTGAAGAGCTCTTTAACGTGATAAGAAAAATAGTTAAAGAGAAAGACATGACTGTCATCATAATAACTCATAAGCTTTATGAAGTCATGGCTATATCTGACAGAGTAGGGGTCATGCGTCGCGGCCGGTTGGTCGGTATAGATGACACCAGCAATATGGATGAAAAAACTCTTGCGTCCATGATGGTCGGCCGAGAAGTGATGTTTGGAAACATAGAAAAAAACCAGCAGACAGGACAGGTAATGATAGAAGCTCAAGACCTTCATGTTGCCGATAACAGAGGCTTGATGGCAGTAAACGGAGTATCATTTGATGTCAGAGCAGGAGAGATCCTCGGAATCGCTGCTATAGAAGGAAACGGCCAAAGCGAGATGGTAGAAGCTCTTACGGGAATGCGAAACGTCTCTACAGGACATATACGCATTCTCGGCAAAGATGCTACAGGGAAAACTCCGGGAGAGATGAGAAAAATAGGTATTGCGCACATTCCTGAAGACAGGATAGCCACAGGAGTAGCGATGCCATCGTCAATAACAGATAACCTTATAATCGGGAAAGAAAGAAAAAAAGAATTTGCGGCCGGAGGAATTCACTTAAGACGTTCCAGCATAGAAAGATATGCCCAGGATCTGTTCAGGAAATTTGACTTGAGAGGAGCAGGAATAGAAACTCCTGTAGGTTCTCTTTCGGGAGGCAATATGCAGAAAGTAGTCGTAGCAAGAGAATTCTCCCTTGATACGCCTATCTTAATAATCGCTCAACCCACCAGAGGAGTAGACGTTGGGGCTATAGAATTTATACATAAACAAATTATAGAAAAGCGAAACCAGGGATGTGCCATTTTGCTGGTGAGCGCTGATTTAGATGAAGTATTCAGGCTCAGCGACAGGATTATAACCATGTACGAAGGCCGGATAACAGGCGAATTTAAGGCCGGAGAAATAGATAAGACAGATATAGGATACTATATGACAGGAGACAGACAGGCAGGAGGTGCGGGACATGAACGATCCGATGGAAATCAATAAACCTGCGCAAAAGAGCAAATTGCTGACCTCGCTGCAAAAAAACAGATCATACTTAATTTCTTTAGTCTTGAGCATATTGGTCGCCTTAATAATAGGCGGAATCCTTATGGCTGTCACCGGATATAATCCTTTTGAAGCCTATGCAGCCATGATAAAGGGCGTATTCGGGTCAACTAGAGTGTTTGGAAACACGTTGGCCAAGATGATAACCCTTTGCCTTACCGGGCTTGCTATGGCAGTGTGCGCCAAAGCAGGTATGTTCAACGTGGGGGGAGAAGGTCAGCTGTATTTCGGAGGACTGGCTGCCACTATGACAGGCGTGTGCTTGCAGGGAGCATCTCCTATTATAGCAATTCCTTTAGCTTTCCTTTCGGCTGCGGTGGTAGGAGGATTTTATGCCTGGATACCGGCGGTGTTGAAAGTCAAGCTGAAAGTAAGTGAAGTCATAACCACCATAATGCTCAACTCAGTAGCCATATATGTATGCTCATATCTTGTAAACGCCAGCGGACCTTTGGCAACAGATGATAAGGGCGTTTTAGGCGGCAGTGAAGCGGTGCCGGAAGCATTTATGTTTTCAAAGCTTATACCGGCATCAAATCTGAGCACAGCACTTATATACAGCGCTGCGATAGCGCTTTTGTGCTGGTACGTTATGCAGAAGACCAGCATAGGCCTGGAAATGAAAGTGACGGGAGAGAATGAAAGATTTTCTTTCTTCGCAGGGCTTCCCAAGGATAAGCTTATGATTTGGTCTATGGTAGCTTCCGGAATGATATGCGGTCTGGTGGGAATGTTCGAAGTATATGGTTATCAGACTAGATTTCAGGATACCATAAGCAATGAGTTCTATTACGACGGCATGCTGGTAGCCATGATCATGAACTATAATCCTGTAGGAATAATAATAATGAGCTTTTTCTTCGCGGTTGTAGATATAGGAGCCAACGCCATGGAACTTTCTACTGGTGTCGCCGGAGAAATATCGGATATAATATTTGCGATAATAATATTTCTAATGGCCGCCCAGAGAGGCATTCTCAACATGATAACACAGAAGATGACGCAGAGAAAGGCAAGGAAGCGCATAGGAAAGGAGGCTGTTTAAATGGAACATTTGATGGATGTATTTAATATAGGTCTCCTTCAGAATACTTTGAGAACTGCTACACCGGTCATCTTGGCTGCTATGGGAGGTCTTCTTACAGAGCAGGCAGGAATAATGAACATAGGTATGGACGGCATGATACTTATAGGAGCTTTTGTGGCGGTAGCCTTTAGCTTTTTCATGAGCAGCGCCGGCATGGGCGTTCTTGCTGCAGTGTTGGTAGGCATCATTATAGGTCTTTTCTTCGCTCTGTTTGTCGTGAAGCTTAAAAGCGATGAATTTATCATAGGTATAGCGTTGAATACTTTTGCAGGCGGTCTGACCGTTTATCTGCTCAGGTCGATCTTTGGAGTAAGAGGCACGTTTTCAGATGCCGGGATAGTAGCTTTACCTACTGTACACATAGACTTTCTGGATAGCATACCTATAATCGGGCCGCTTCTCAATGATAATTCCATATTCGTATATCTCACATGGCTGCTGGTATTTCTCACATGGCTGTTCCTTTACAGGACGCCTTACGGCTTTTGGATGAGAGCAGCAGGAGAACATCCTGAATCGTTGGAAACAGCAGGAATAAATCCTCGGAAAATGAAGTTTCTAGCCAGCATTTTATGCGGCATATTCTGCGGATTTGCGGGAGCTCATCTTTCCCTTGGATATTTGACCATGTTTACTGAAGGCATGAGCAGCAGCAGAGGATTTATAGCCTTTGCCTGTGTAATCTTCGGAATGACCAATCCGCCGAAGGTATTCATTGCAGCCTTGCTTTTCGGATTTTTAGACGCCCTTGGATTGAGATTGCAAAGTTTGGGCGTTCCATCCGACCTTACGGCTACAGTTCCGTACATAGCTACTGTGCTTATGCTGGTATACGTGGTGGTCAGCGCCAATAAGAGAAAAAAGAAAAAAGCGGAGAGACAGTTAAAATCAGCGATAACGCTTGAAGAATAAAATAATAGGGGGATAATATGAAAAAAATTGTATCAGTTAGTTTGACAGCTGTTTTGGCAGTGTGCATGATGATTGCACTGACAGGCTGCGGAGGAGGAGAGCCTTATGAAGATTATGATTTGACAGAATATATAACTCTTCCTGATTATAATTCTTATGAAGTGGAGGAACCGGAGGTACTCATCGAAGATGCGGATATAGAAGAAGAGATACAGTCAAGACTTGAGGAAGCCGCTACAACTGAAAAGGTAACTGAAGGCACCGTTGAGGAAGGAGACTCTGTTACCATATCATTTGAGGGAACGCTGGCAGATGGAAGTTCTGTTGACGGAATGAGTTCAGACTCATATGAGCTTACTTTAGGTTCAGGAAGCATGATAGACGGCTTTGAAGAAGGTCTCTACGGAGCGACGATAGGCGAAACAGTAACTCTTGATCTTCAGTTTCCGGATCCATATAACAATAATGAGGAACTTTCAGGAAAGGATGTTACTTTCGAAGTGACAGTTCTCAGCAAGAATGTGCAAAATGTGCCTGAATTTAATGAAGATTTCGTCAAGGAAAACAGCGACTATGAGACTGTAGAAGAATACAGAAGTTCTGTGGCTTCAGACCTTGAGGAGCAAGAGTATAACAAACAGCTCAGCACCATAAAAGAAGAACTTTATATGAAACTGGTAGATGAAACAGAAGTAAAGAAATATCCGGAAAAAGAAGTCGATGACTATTTTGACGAGCTGGATGAATATTATAGATATGGTGCAGAGACCAGCGGATATGAAGATTGGGATGCCTTCTTGGAATCTCAGGACATGACCCAAGAAGAATATGAAGAACAGATTCAGCTGTATGCCGAAGAATATGTAAAACAGGAAATGGTAATATATTTATTTGCCCAAGTAGAGGGGGTTGAAGTTACTGATGAAGAATATGACCAATTCCTTCAGGATAATTTAGAAGCTGCTGGATTTGAAAGCGAAGATGACTTTAAAGATTACACAGGCATGTCTTTGGAGGAATATGCTGAAACAGCCAGGCTGGAGAGAAACATGCTTCTGACAAAAGAGCTGGATATGCTCTATGATCGCCTTTTAGATAATAACAATGGCTCAGACGATACTTCGTCTGATGACGCTGCCACAGAATAGGTAATTAAAAAGGGGAGCTATCGCTACGGTTGACTGAACTGCTCAACTGTGCGACAGCCCCCCTCTTCGTTTCTTTACTGCAGCTGATGTATTAAATTTACCATTTCTATGGCTGACAGGGCGCAATCATAACCTTTATTGCCTGATTTTGTTCCGGCTCTTTCGATAGCTTGCTCGATGTTCTCTGTAGTTACAACACCAAACAGTACAGGTATTCCCGTTTCGAGGGACACTGCTGCAATACCTTTAGAGACTTCATTGCATACATAGTCGTAGTGGCTGGTGGCACCGCGTATTACAGCGCCCAAACATATTACAGCATCGTATTTGCCGCTTTTAGCCATTTTTTTTGCAATGAGGGGGATTTCAAAAGCTCCGGGAACCCAAGCAACGCTTATGTTTTCTTCATCCACATCGTGGCGAAGCAAGCCGTCTATAGCTCCGCTGAGCAGCTTGGCGGTAATAAACTCATTGAAACGTGATGCTACAATGCCTATTTTGATTTCTTCAGATACAAGTTTTCCTTCAAATGTTTTCATTTTTAACTTATCCTTTCTTTTTTAGAGTTGAATTTAATATTTCAGCAAATGCCCCATGCGATTTTGCTTTGTTTTCAGATAGAATATATCGTGTACCGTGGCGTTCATCTGTATAGGAACCCGCTGAGTTATCTCCAGCCCGAACTCTGAAAGCTGATATATTTTGTCAGGATTGTTGGTGAGAAGCCTCATGCTTTTAACGCCCAATTCCCGAAGAATCTGGGCTCCTATGTAATATTCTCTCTCGTCACCGGCAAACCCTAAAGCCAGATTGGCTTCCAGCGTGTCAAGCCCTTGCTCTTGCAGTTCGTAGGCCTTTAGTTTGTTTATAAGACCTATGCCTCGGCCTTCTTGCCGCATATACAAAAGTATGCCTCGGCCTTCTTTCTCAATTTGAGTCATGGCAGCAGCAAATTGCTGACCGCAGTCGCATCGCAGCGAGCCGAAAGTGTCTCCTGTAAGACATTCTGAATGGACGCGGCATAAGACATCCTTTCCGTCTCCGATGCAGCCCTTTACCAAAGCCACATGATGTTCACCGTTGAGCTTGTTGACGAATCCGTAGGCAGTGAAATCGCCGTATTTGGTAGGCATGCTGACAGCAGCGACTTGCTCGACCAATTTTTCGTGACACTTGCGATAATTTTGCAAATCTTTGATGGTAATGGCTTTTATATTAAAGCGTTCTGCCAATTCCAAGAGCTCGGTAGTACGCATCATGGTTCCGTCATCTCTCATGATTTCACAGCATAGGCCGCATTCTTTTAATCCTGCCAGGCGGCATAAGTCTACAGTGGCTTCAGTGTGCCCATTGCGCTCAAGCACGCCGTTTTTTTTCGCAAGCAAGGGAAACATGTGACCCGGACGGCGGAAATCTTCGGGCTTAGCATCTTCCGAGACGCATGCCTTGGCAGTGATTGAACGTTCTGCAGCGGAAATGCCTGTAGAAGTAGATATGTGATCTATGGATACCGTAAAGGCTGTCTCATGGTTGTCTGTGTTGCATGTTACCATTTGAGGAATTTTTAGCTTGTGTACATATTCTTCCGACATAGGCATGCAGATAAGCCCTTTGCCATATGTGGCCATAAAATTGATGTTAGATGTAGTCGCAAATTCGGCAGCGCAGATGAAATCTCCTTCGTTTTCTCTGTCCGGGTCGTCAGTGACTAGAATGATCTTTCCCTGCCTCAAGTCCTCAAGGGCTTCTTGTATCGTATTAAATCCTTTCATTTTATTTCATTTTTCTCCTTTCATGTTGCTTTATTTAAAAACCGTATTTTGATATGAAATCCATAGTTATATTGCTTTTGTTGGTTGTATTGTTTTTTTCGGAACCCTTTTTTAAGTCGGAAGCAGAAAAATTTTGACACCTGCCCAGCAAAAGCTTTTCCACATATTTGCCGATTACATCGACTTCTATGTTTACACTGGAACCGATGTTTCTGTCCTTTAATATGGTTTGGCTTACTGTGTGAGGAATGGCGGAAACAGAAAAGTCAGATGCCGTAACTTTTGCCACCGTCAGACTGATGCCGTCTATGGCGACAGAGCCTTTTTCGACTATATAGCGCAGGATTTCAGGTGAGGAGGATATGGTATACCATATTGCAGTGTCATCGCGTTTTATGGAGGATATTTTACCTGTTCCGTCTATATGACCTGATACTATGTGTCCTCCAAAGCGGCCGTTGGCAGCCATCGCCCTTTCAAGATTAACTCTGCTGCCAATGGATAGAGATGAAAGGGCAGAGCGATTCAGAGTTTCATGCATCACATCAGCTGTAAATCTGCCTTCGGAAACTGATGTAACGGTAAGACATATACCGTTTACAGCTATACTGTCACCGATTGCGGTGTATTCTAAAACTTTCGAAGCTTTTATGGTAAGCACTGCTGAGTGGGATCCTGACCTGATATTTTGTATCATGCCTATTTCTTCAACTATTCCTGTAAACACGGTTTTCCACCTCACTTTCTATTAAAAAGTCATCTCCTAGACGTGTAATCACGCTGTTCTTCAGCATGAATGCGTTGGCAGGGAAATCTATGCCTAAGCCTGAAACAGGCGTTTTGGCATCATTGCCGCCGAAAATTTTAGGAGCTATATATGTCTGGACTTTTTGCACTATGCCGCTTTCAACGGCAGACCAATTGAGGCTGCCTCCGCCTTCCAGCAAGATGCTGTCTATCTGCCGGCTTCCTAATTTTTCCATGAGTTCATTCAGGTCCACATGGCTGTTTTTGTCGTTTACGTTTATTACATGGCAGCCGGCTTTCTCATATGACATAATGGCGGACGTGTCTGACGCGCAAGTAGCCAAGATGGTAGGAACCTGTCGGGCCGTCGTGACTATTTGGGAATCCAGAGGAGTACGAAGATTTGTATCACATATTATGCGAATAGGATTTCTTCCATTTTTCATACGGCATGTGAGGAGGGGGTCATCAGCTAATACAGTACCTACGCCTACCATTATGGCCGAATAACGGTGTCGCTGCAGATGAACGTGAGCACGAGCCGCTTCGCCGGTTATCCACTGGGATTGACCTGTGTGAGTTGCTATTTTGCCATCCATCGTCATAGCATATTTCATTACAACAAATGGCTTTTTAGTAGTGATGTAGTGGAAAAAAACTTCGTTTAGTTTGTTGCATTCCGGCTCCGTTACATGTTCTGTTATCTGAATACCGTTTTCTTTGAGAAAACATATGCCTTTGCCGCTGACAAGAGGATTAGGGTCATAGGAGCCTATTACGACACGCCGTATTTGCGATTTCAAAATTGCTTCTGTGCATGGAGGCTGTTTTCCATGGTGGCAGCAAGGCTCCAGAGTAACGTACATGGTAGAGCCTTTCGGATCGCAGATACAGTTTTCGAGAGCGTTTCGTTCAGCATGTTTCTGACCGTATCTTTCATGCCAGCCTTTTCCTATTATTTGCCCGTCTTTGACTATGACGGCGCCTACCATGGGATTGGGTGACGTCCAGCCCATACCTTTCTTTGCTAAATCTAAAGCCAACTTCATATATTTAATGTCATCGGCAGTTTGGTTATCTTTCATCTAATCACCTCCAAAAACGAAAAAGCCCCAAGCGAAAAGCTCAGGGCAAACAACAGCTTATGACAACGAAAGCGTTGATAAAATAAAACTCCGGAATGACAAACATCCCAGAGCAATTGTTTAAATGCACATACACACGTAAAACTAAAATAATCAAAAAGTCTTGCGTTTTCTGCAACCTTCTTCCATCCAGACTATACTGTCGGTTTTGGAATTTCACCAAATCCTGCGCGCAACGCACGCTCGCGGACTGTACCGCCGATCGGGAATTTCACCCTGCCCTGAAGATTTCATATTATTCACTTAATAAAAAGTATATACGCTTTTAAGTTAAAAGTCAAGGTGCACATGAGGCGCACGTATTATTGGGAAGGAGAGAGCTACGGGGATGTCAGACGAATGTTAATAAAAATCCTTTCATAATTTGTTGTCTGATGAATATATTCTTTAGAAGAGGAGGTACGAAAGATGATAAGTACAGACAAGCTGAAGAATAAGGAAGTTATAAACATAGGCGATGGAAAGAGCTTAGGATTTGTTTATGATATAGAAGTGGACTTGGATAAAGGGGTGATAGACGGTATAGTTATACCTGCAAGCAGAGGATTTTTGGGCTTCTTTTCCAAACGAGAAGGAGATACGGTAATAAAATGGGAAAAGGTGCGTACTGTAGGAGATGATGTGATTCTTGTTGATTTGGAACCGTTTTAAAATCATGTGGCCTTGCTTGATGCCTTGCGACTTGCAATATTTGCCGCCTATGTAGTATAATAATTATCATATTTACCGTAAAATCGGGAGGTAATTAATATGAAATGCCCTTTTTGTGACAATGAAGATACAAAAGTAATCGATTCAAGACCCACTGAAGACGGACATGCTATCAGAAGACGGAGAGGCTGCGACAAGTGCGGAAGGCGATTTACTACTTATGAAAAGGTTGA
This sequence comes from uncultured Eubacteriales bacterium, assembly GCA_900540145.1. GTDB lineage: Bacteria > Bacillota > Clostridia > Peptostreptococcales > Anaerovoracaceae > Fimisoma. The sequence goes on along the minus strand of UQEW01000025.1, from coordinate 10,801 downwards.
AGAAACCATCATGATGGTAGTAAAAAAAGATGGAAGAAGAGAAGCTTTTGACAGGACTAAAGTTTTAAACGGCATCATAAAGGCTTGTGAAAAACGTCCGGTGCCAATGGCTACTATGGAGGAAATGGTAGACGAAATCGAGAAAACTTTAAGCAATTCTATGGAAAAGGAAGTAGAAAGCTATTACATAGGAGAGCTGATTATGAATCAGTTAAAGAATATAGATGAAGTGGCATATGTGCGTTTTGCTTCAGTATATAGACAGTTTACAGATGTGAACACTTTTATAAAAGAAATAGAGAAGCTTATAGGACCAAAGAAAAAAGTAAAGAATAATACTGAAGGAGAAAAGTAATATGAGCGAAATCTTTCAAATAGCTATAGATGGGCCCAGCGGAGCCGGTAAGTCCACTGTGGCTAAAGCCTTGGCGAAGAAGCTCGGCATAGAGTATATAGATACGGGAGCCATGTATAGAGCATTGGGACTTAAACTGCTGGAGAAAAAGGTTGATATGAATAATGATGAGGCAGTTAAAAAAGTTCTTGACGAAACGGATATAGATTTTAAAAACGGAGAAATAATATTAGACGGACAAGTTGTCAGCCATCTTATCAGGACTCCGGAAGTGTCTATGGCGGCGTCAAAATGTTCTGCATTTCCTTTCGTGAGAGAAAAACTGGTAAAAGCTCAGCAGCAAATGGGCGAGCGCAGGAGTGTCGTAATGGATGGAAGAGACATATGCGCTGTAGTTTTTCCAAATGCCAGGTACAAATATTTTGTTACTGCCTCAGATGAAGAAAGAGCGTCCAGACGATATAAAGAATTAATCGAAAAAGGCGAAAAAACCACATATGAAGAAGTTCTTCAAGCTATACGGGATAGAGATTACAACGATATGACAAGAGCCGCCAGCCCTCTTGAAAAAGCTAAAGATGCAGAGGAAATAGATACTACATTTATGACTATAGATCAGGTAGTTGAATATATCTGTTCTGAAATTGAAAAATAAAAACAGCTTTAGAATAATCAACGCCTCCGACGGGGAAAATACCATCGGAGGTTTTTAAATGAGCGGACTTAATTGCAGGAGAATAAAAACTGTCATAATAATATTTTTATGTGTAATGTTGCTTCTGGCAGCGAGAGTGGGATATATACAGATCATATGTCATGATGATTTGACCGAAGCAGCTGTTTCTCAACATGAAATCGCTATAGAGGGACTCGACACAAGAGGGATGATATTTGACAGAAATCTTCAGCCTCTGACAGGAGGAACTAAACAATATTATTATATCGTAAGCAAAAAAAGAGAAGATGCGGCATTTGAAAAGATAATCAAGAAAATAGAAGGGCAGCAGGTGGCAAAGGAAACTTCTGCTTATCATGTGTATAGAACGGAAAAATACAATGATGATATCAACAATATATTAAAAAAAGAATATGGATCTTATGTATTTGAAAGTCAGTCAAGATACGCAGATGATCAGATGGCTTGTCATCTTGTAGGTTATCTGAATCAAGACGAAAACAAGGGGGTATCAGGACTTGAATTGATTCATCAGCAGCAGCTGAAGGATGATGGAGATGTGCTTACGGTCTTAGCAGACGGAGCAGGAAACATAATAAAAGGCATTGCGCCTTCCATAAATGCAGATTTTACCAGTGAAAAAACCATGCAAGCCAGGTCTGTGATAACTTCTATAGACAGGAGACTTCAATATGTATGCGAAAAATCTCTCGCAAAAGCAGGAGACGGAGGCGCTGCAGTGGTAATGGATACTGATACAGGAGAAATATTGGCGTGGGCGTCTTCACCTAAGTTTAATCCCAATGATATAGCTTCATATTTGGACGAGCAAGGTGATTGCTTGATAGACAAAGTCTGTCAGGGAACGTATGCGCCGGGTTCAGTTTTTAAGATAGTGACAGCCATAGCGGCGCTGGAGAACAATGTGTGTGATGAGACACAGGTGTTTGAATGCAGTGGGCAGGTTACTATAGAAGGAGTAACGTTGAAATGCACTGCGGCGGAAGAAGGCCATGGCAGTGTTGACATGAGTCAAGCCATGGCAGTTTCATGCAATTGCTATTTTGCTCAGCTGGGAGAGATGGTAGGTTGTGATGAGATAGTAAAGACGGCGGCAAAACTGGGACTTGGTGAAAAAGTTTTGAATAATTTCCCGTCAGAAGCGGAGGGGAATATTCCGTCTGAGGATCAAGTATGGCCTTACGATATAACGAACATTTCCATAGGACAAGGAGCAATTCTTGTGACACCTTTGCAGGTAGCTAAGATGACGGCGATTATAGCTTCAGGAGGCAAAGACGTTACCCCTGTGCTTTATCCTGATGAGAAAAGTGAGCCGGCAAACAGATTGATATCAGAAAGCACAGCAGAAAAGATCGATGTGATGCTCCGACAGGTAATGATAGATGGCAGCGGAGCCGGAGGCGACCTATGGCCTGCTTCTGTCCATGGAAAAACAGGGACAGCAGAAGCTACCTGGGAAGGCAAAGATGTAAAGAATTGTTGGTTTACAGGATATTTTTCGGTAGAAAACAAAAATTATACCATGACAGTAATAGTGGAACGGGGAAATTCTGGAGCATATACAGCCATGCCTGTTTTTAAGGATGTGGTTGATTTTCTTTCAGAAAATCCTTAAGCTTTTCCAAAGCCTTTTTCTCTATTCTTGAAACATAAGAACGACTTATGCCAAGCGCTTTTGCGATTTCCCTTTGGGGAAGGGGCTCTTTGTCCATAAGACCGTAGCGCCACATTATTACAGTACGTTCACGCTGAGTTAAACAAGCTTTTATAGCATGATAAAGCTGACCTACTTGTATTTTCAAGCTTATAGAATCGATTATTTCATCTGGGTCGGTGCCGAGTATATCATTAAGGCTGATTTCGTTGCCGTCTTTGTCTACGCCTATAGGCAGGCTGAGGGATATTTCCTGCTTGACGCGCTTGGAAGCTCTAATGCTCATCAGTATTTCATTTTCTATACATTTAGCCGCGTAAGTAGCCAACCTGGTGGATTTTTTTCCTGAGTATGTACTGACAGCTTTTATCAGCCCTATAGTACCTATAGAAATCAAGTCGTCCTGATTTGTACCCGGCGACACATATTTTTTAGCTATATGAGCCACTAACCTGAGGTTTCTTTCGATTAAGATAGCTTTAGCTTTTTCGTCGCCTTTCTCCAGCAGTTTAACATAATATTGTTCTTCTTTTTCTGTAAGTGGACTTGGAAAAGAACTGCTCATTTATGTAAAACCCCCTCTATAGATTAAAACTATATGCAAATTCAGGATGTCCGGTGCCTGGCAACATTAAAAAGTGCCAGTACCTATTTGCTCCAAGAGGGGGAGACAGATATTATCTGTTGTTCTCAGATATTGTCAGACTATCTGCATTTCTCAAATGACAAACAGTCTGTGCACTGGTCCATGCTTGGATTAGCCTCGTGAGTGCCTACAGTGATAGCATCCAGAGAACACAGATTCTCTGTCTTTTCATGGAATTTGCACTGGTCTACAGTACATCTGATGGTTTGGCTGTTTTTATGAGTCATAAATTTCAATCCTCCTTAATGTTTAATTTTACATAAGTATTATGACCTAAACTTCAAAAATTATTACCGAACCTTCACTTGTACTTGCAAGCAAAAAATGATATAATTTTAAATAAAAATATGCATTTTGAATAGGGTGAGGTATAAGATTTTCATCGGCTTGAGAGGAGAGACGGATGAAAATCAAAAGTTTGCCTAAAGAAGAACGACCTGTGGAAAAGAGCTTTTCTAAAGGAATAGAAAGCCTTTCCAACGGGGAATTGCTTGCGCTTTTAATACATTCAGGAACAAGAGAAAAATCGGCTATGGCATTAGCTGAAGAGGTTTTGGCAAAAGACGAAAGCGGCATAAGCTATTTGAGAGAAAGCACACCGGAAGAATTGATGTCCATACATGGCATAGGCAGATCTAAAGCAGCCAGGATAATGGCGGCGGTGGAGCTTGGAAAACGTATTGCCGCAAAACCTGCAAAAGAAGTAAACAAAATTGAGAGCGATGAAGACATTGCCCAAATGTTTATGGAAGAATTGCGTTATAAGAAAAAAGAGTTTTTTAAGACGCTTCTTCTAGATTCCAAAGGAGGGGTTATTTCAGCTGAAACGGTTTCTGTAGGAGAGCTGACAAGTACATTGGTGCACCCGAGAGAAGTATTCAATCAGGCAGTTAAAAAAAGTGCTGCTGCTATAGTTTTTGTGCATAATCACCCCAGCGGAGATCCATCGCCCAGCAAAGAAGATTTTGCAACCACCGAAAGACTGGTGATGTGCGGCAATATTTTAGGAATAAAAGTTCTTGATCATCTGATAATAGGAGATGGACGGTATATAAGCATGAGATCGATGGGGAAAATCTAAAAAAGAATCAGAAAGAGGAGCAGGATAATGTTTAGTTTTTTCAAACCAAAAGATATCGGTATTGACCTTGGAACCGCTAATACATTGATTTATGAGAAAGACAGTGGAATAATATTGAACGAGCCATCTGTGATAGCAGTAGACGCAGATACACCTAAGATAATAGCAGTCGGCATAGAGGCGAAAGCTATGCTCGGGAAAGCACCGAAAAATATCAATGTGGTGCGGCCTCTGCAAGACGGAGTAATTTCCGATTTTGACAAAACTGCAGACATGCTCAAGACTTTTATGGAGAGAGCAATAAAGACTAATAAGATAAAGAACTTCCGTGTTGCTGTAGGCGTACCTACAGGAGTTACGGAAGTTGAGCGCCGTGCTGTGGAAGAAGTAGTAAGAAATATGGGAGCTACTGAAGTGTATATAATGGATGAGCCTATGGCTGCCGCCATCGGTTCAGGACTTCCTGTAGATGGAAATACGGGTTGCATGATTGCGGATATAGGCGGGGGAACAACTGATGTTGCCATAATAGCCTTAGGCGGTATAGTTTCCAGCACCTCAATACGCCATGCCGGGGATAAGTTCAATGAAGCGATAGTTCAATACATGAGAAAACGTCACGCATTGCTTATAGGAGAAAAAACTGCCGAAGAATTAAAAATAAACATAGGCTGCGCCTGCATGGATGAAGACGAATTTGGAAATGAGATTATAAAGACCATGAACGCCAGAGGAAGAGATATCATTTCAGGGCTTCCTAAAACCCTTGAAGTTACCAACAAAGATATGATGATAGCTCTTCAAGAAGCCATGGACATGATAGTAGATGCTGTCAAGAGCACCATCGAAAAAGCACCGCCTGAAATTGCAGCTGATATTGCCGAAAACGGCATGATGCTCTCAGGAGGCGGAGCAAACATATATAATTTGGACAGACTTATAAAGAAAAAGACCGATATGGATGTAGCCATATCGGAGAACTCATTCGAAGCTGTTGCCGTAGGAACGGGAAAAGCGCTGGAGGATATAGAAAAACTCAAGGTATATACGAGAAAATCCAAGAGAAGAGGATAGAGATTTATGAGGTGGATTAGGGAACATAAGCTGATAGCCGGGCTGTTAGCATTGCTTATGGTACTTGTGATAATCTTTGTCGTATCAATTGCGGTGGGAGGGAGTAATCCGCTCACCAGCGTGATAAATGATGGCACGTCCGGAGTGTCCGGCTTCTTATCATCATTGGGAAACGGCATACGAGAACAAGTAACAGGAATTTTTTCTCACAATCAGATGCAGGACAGAATTGATGAATTGGAAGAGGAAAATGCCAGGTTGGAGAGAGAATTGGCGGCGGCCAGATTGGAAGAAAGCCAGCTGGAACAGCTTGAAGAGCTTTCTCAGTTGCTCAACTATGATTATACTGAACAGAATTTTGACGTCGTCACTGCAGATGTGACTTTGAAAGACGGTTCTAATTGGACCAATACATTTACCATAGACAGAGGAACTGAAGCAGGCATCACTGAGGGTAAGATAGTCATCAACGGAGCCGGACTTGTGGGCAGAGTAGAAGACGCGGGCGAAGGATGGGCTAAAGTGGTTTCTATAATCGACAGCGGCAGCCGCGTTAGTTTTAAATTAGCCAGGGACGACAGCCAGCTGGGCATTGTGACAGGAAACTCTCAAGGATATATAAGCGGATATATGCTGGACGAAGATTCAACTGTAGCGGAGGGAGACATACTTTTAACTTCCGGAATGGGGATTTTCCCTGAGGGTCTGGAGATAGGCAGCGTGAGAAGTGTTACGAGTAACAGCAATACCCTTATTAAGGAGATTACGGTAGAGCCTTCTGTAGATCTCAACAGCTTGAGGAAGGTGTCGGTGATCTTATGATGAAATATTGGAAAGCCGGAATAATTTTTCTTGTGGCATTTCTGATACAGCCATCGCTTTTAAATATGATCAACATAGGCGGATATACACCTAACCTTTTGCTCTGCCTGGTGGTCATATTTTCCTTTATATATGAAGAGGAAATGTATGGAGTCGTTTACGGCGCTGTATTTGGAGTATTATATGACATATGCTACAGCGACGTAATAGGACCGGCTCCTATAGCATTTACAATTGTAGCTTTAGGTATAATGCTGGCAAGAGAATATGTTAATATAGAAAACATTTTCAACATGTGGATTGTATCCGTATTGTCGTTTATCACTTATTATCTTATAAACTGGGGACTTCACAGCATAGCAGGAAATCCAATAGGCATAATCTATGTATTTGGCAAATTACCGTGGATAATACTTTATTCGATGGTGGTTATAACTATAATATATCTGATATTAATCAGAAAAGTTGTAAGACATCATAAAGACAGGTATTTCAGATGAACAATAAACTTCTAAATTCCAGATTTTATCAAATTTTAATATTGACTATAGTATTGGTTATTGTGCTCTGCATAAGACTTTTTGTTCTGACCGTACCTCAGCATGAGGATTGGAGCGCTCAAGCCGAAAGCCAGAATACTAAAGAAATAATAACCACTGCTCCAAGAGGAGAAATTTTAGATAGATACGGAAGAGTCATAGCGACCAATAAACAGATATTTACCGTGTCGTTTAACGTCAGCGGCCTTTCCACAGAGGAAATCAATAATGCCGCTTATGGGATAGTGAAAATACTTGAACAGAACGGAGACGAGTATGTAGATAATTTTCCTATACTTATCTCAGAGGGAGAAGACGGCACTGAGTTTAGGTACTCTTATGATGACGAGAAAGCCGAGTGGCTGGAATCAAGGAGATTCCCTTCGGATTTTACAGCAGAGGAAGCTTTTAACGCTCTAAGGACCACCTATGATATAGACCCCGAATTAGACAGATACGAAGCCATGACAGAGCTTCAGGAAACGTATGGCGTCTATCCGCCGATATATGTGAGAAATATGCAGTTCTCATATGACAGGGATAAAGCAGAATTTCTCGAAAAATATGGTTTGGACGAGGATCTTACAGCGGAAGAGGCCTTTGAAAAGTTACGTGAAACTTATTCTATCGATGAGGACCTTTCAGACAGCGAAGTCAGAAAGATCTTCAGAATCCGGGAAGAAGTAAAGAGCGTGGGTTATAATAGATATCAGTCCAGCACCATTGCAGAAGACGTAAGCGATGAAACCGTCGTATATATAGAAGAAATGTCCGGACAGCTGCCGGGCGTTGAGATAGGCACTGAATCGGTCAGATATTATCCTAACGGCTCTACTTTAGCTCATGTTATCGGGTATATGGGAAGCATTTCCGACAGTCAGTACGAAGAATATGTGACTGAAAAAGGGTACAATGCTACCGACCTTATCGGAAAAGATGGCATAGAGGCATCTATGGAATCTTATCTTAAGGGTAAAGACGGTGTGAGAAGCGTAAGAGTAAACAGCGGAGGCGATTATATAGCCACATTGAGCGAAACTGAGCCTGTAGCAGGGAAAAACGTTTATCTGACTGTCGACTTGGAACTGCAGAAAGTTGCAGAAGAAGCCTTGGAGGAAGCTATAACCAAAATTCAGTCAGGAGGCACCTTCCGTGGTGAGTACGGAAGCATGAGAATGTCCAAATATGAAAACTGCGCTTCCGGGGCTGCCGTAGCCATAGATGTTGAAACGGGAGACGTACTGGCGATGGCCAGCTATCCCGACTATGACCCTAACATATTTGCGGAAGGTATTTCTACAGAAGACTGGGAGTCGGTTCAAAGCACCAATCCGAGAGATTACATGGCTCCGACGCCTTTATACAATATAGCGACCAAATCTGCTGTTCAGCCGGGCTCGACCTTTAAACCTGTTACAGCTGTAGCAGCTTTGAAATGCGGGCTTAATCCCGACACGGTTATTTATGATGGCGGTTACATTCAGGTGGGAGATAGAAAATGGGGTTGCAGCGTTTGGAACTCATATGGTGGAAGCCATGGCAGCCAAACTCTTGTGACAGGTATACAAAATTCCTGTAACTATTATTTTTATTGCGTAGCCACCGGAATCAACTGGAACACGGGAGCATCGCTGGGATACGATGAAGAGATAACCATAGAGAAGATAATGGAAGTAGCTAAAGAATTTGGTCTTGGCGAACCGACAGGCATAGAACTGCCGGAGGGCACCACGTCTTTGGCTTCAGCAGAGAAGAAGATGGAAGGGATGAAAAATTCCCTTTGGTCTGCTCTTTATAGCTCGGCTTCTCAGTATTGGCCCGAGTCGGTAGTCAATGACGACGAAGCTCTTAGAAAAGATATAGATACTATAGTAAGCTGGACTGAAGAAAATCCTTCACGAGAAGAAATTATAAAGCGAGTAGGCGAGCAGACCAGCGTAATGGAAGATAAGATTGAGAGCCTGACAGATTTATGTAAGTATTCTTACTTTAACCAGGCTCAGTGGACCATAGGTGACGAGTTTAATATTTCCATAGGACAAGGTGACAATGCTTATACACCTTTGCAGATGGCCAATTATGTAGCTACTCTTGGCAATAATGGAAAAAGAAATCAGGTAAGCATAGTCAAGGGAATAGAAGGCGAAGGAGAAAAAGTAAAAGGAGAGCCGTACCAGATAGATGTGGATTCGGACGATATGGATAAAGTACTGGAAGGTATGAGACGAGTTGCTACCAATGGTACGCTGGCGTCCTGCTTCAGAAATTTTAAATATTCCGTGGCAGGTAAAACAGGAACAGCTGAGAGATCGGGATACATCAACCCGGCTGATGAAGTTTCATATGTTAAAGAAAATTTAAGCAGAATAACGTCGAAAGTTTCGTGGGATGAAGTAGAAGAGACTATGAAGCAGCTTATGAAAGAAGACAGAGAGAAATATCCTACTGAAAACGACGCTGTTGACGACGCTCTTATACTGGCCAGCGACAGGACAGTTACCCAGTCGCAGATAGACCGGTACAAAGACACCTACGATCACTTCGCGTGGGTAGTTACCATGGCTCCGGCCGATGACCCTAAGATAGCGGTAGTAGTATTGCTGGTCCAGGGAGGCATATCATCCAACGCGGCTCCTGTTGCCAGAGAGATTATAGGCTCCTATTTGGACAACGAAGGTAAATACGATGAAATTGATTTAACATCTAAAATACAGTAATTTTGTAACGGGAGGAACAGCCATGAGCAAGGTTATAGTAGTTGCATCAGGCAAAGGCGGAACAGGCAAAACCATGTTCGCGGCTAACTTGGGAGCTACTTTAGCTCGACAGGGCCATAAGGTAGTGCTCGTCGATTTAGATACGGGTCTGCGTAATCTGGACCTTTATCTGGGACTTGAAAACAATATAGTTTATGATGTCAATGATGTTCTCACAGGAGTTTGCAGGATAAAACAAGCCCTGGTAAAGGATAAGAGCTTTCCCGGATTGTTTTTCATGGCTGCGTCTCCTCAGAGGCCAAAGGGTGAAATAACACCTCTGCATGTAAAAGTGTTGTGCGGCAAGCTTAAGAAAAAATTTGACTATATAGTTATAGATTCTCCTGCCGGCATAGACGACGGCATGGCAGTTGCTGCAGGAGGAGCAGATCTGGGAGTGATAGTTGTAAACCCCGAATATGCTTCTCTGAGAAATGCCGATATGGTTCAGCACGCTTTAGAAGCGCAGGGTGTCCCAAGAATCGCTTATATAGTCAACAGGATTAATTTTGAATTAATAGAATCGGGAAGAGCTCCATCTTTCGAAGAAATAACGAAAAACATTAGAGATAAAATAGTAGGTGTGATAAAAGAAGACGAAAACATTCACATTTCAACCAATTTAGGCATTCCTATCGTGATTATGGCTGATACATATATAGCTAAAAGCTTTGACGCCATGGCGGACAGGATAAAAAACATGATGGAGACAGAATAGCGAAGTTAAAACTACCGCCGGCCAAGTCGCTGGCGGTAGTTCAGACTGTAGACAAACCCCGGACAATTGTATGATCGTCCGGGGTTTTCTTTTACTTTTTTCGTACGTTGCAGCTGAAGACTTATTTGTGTTCTTCTTTGCTGTCTGTATATTCTTTATGTGTCGCGTAAGAAGGTTTTTGATATCGTACATCGGATGACAGGGATAATTTTATCCTGGTAACTGGGGCTATGTTCAGGCGGTAGACAGTCATGGGGACAATGTGCATGATGCCGGCGCTGACAAAATTTTCTTCTTTTCAGAATTTTGTCAGCAAATTTACATAAAATGGTATTTTTTAAGCGTAGGAACCGCCCAAAATGTAAAAAATCATAATAATCAGACAAAAAGTCTGCAAAATCGATGATTTGACTGACATTTTTTCAAGATTTGCAAGAAAAAGTCAGCCGAAACCGG
>UQEW01000024.1 GCA_900540145.1 uncultured Eubacteriales bacterium | reverse complement strand
ACCACAATCTGCGTCTACACAATATGGAGCTACCCGTGGGGAAAATTGTAACTGCTTTTGTAGAAAACGGATTGGAGGTATCAGAAGCACATACCTGTGAAGAAAGTCTTGAAGATTACTTCAAGCGTGTGACAGGGGGCGAAGGAATTGCTTAAACTGATTAAATGCGAATTTTGGAAATTAAAGCGGAAAAGATTATTATACGCACTGATGTCATTATCGTTATTTTTTCCGTTGATTTTGGCATATATGGCAAAGGCGGGAACAGGTGCAGATACAACGGAACATTATCTTCAAACCCGATTTGATTATGTTTATACAATGATGTTGGGATATGGATTGGTTTTTTTGCTTCCATGTCTAATTGGTATCATTGCCGCTATTTTGTTTTTTATAGAAAGAGATTGCGATACTTCCAAAAACCTTAGAACAATTCCTGTTACAAATACACAACTCATTATGGCAAAAATTTCTATGCTCTTTATTTTTAGCGTTGCGTTTTGTCTGACAAGCACATTATCTGTTGCGTTGTTTTGTAAACTGTTTCATGTAGGAATGGTTTATGGTATGACTTATAAGATATTTATGAGCCTTATTTTTGGAGTTCTTATCGTAGCAGCTTCTTTGCCGATTGTATTTTTAATTATTTGTTTTAACAAAAGTTTTTTGCTTTCTATCCTGCTTGCGTTTTTTTATTCTATTTTTAACTGGGGCATACTAGGGACAGTTGGAACATCTATAAGTGCTGCAAAAATTGCTTTCTTAAATTCTTTCCCAGTTATATGTGTTATGAACTGGACAAGCGGCTTAATGATGGATCATTTGCAAAAAGACAATCTTTTGCCGGAAGCCTATGCGATTGTACCAACCACTTGCCATACAATTTTTATTATGGCAATTACAGTTATACTTTCTTTGTGGCTGATCATTCGCTTCTACAAAAAATGGACGAGGTAAAAGATATGAGAAATATTATAAAAACCGAATTTTTAAAATTAAAGCGATATTCCGTAATAAAAGCCGGAATTATTATGGCAACACTTTCTCCGTTACTGTCACTGTTTTATTCCACAGCCAACGGTGGACAGACATGGACGTTTGACTATTTTATGCAACAGGTTATGATTAGTAACTGTACCTTGTTTTTTCCAATTATCATTGCATTGATAGCAGGTTATATTATAACAAGGGAATATACAGACGATACGATGAAGAATATATCAACAATTCCTATTCCATATAAACAGTTACTTTCTGGAAAACTACTTGTCCTATTGTTGTTGACAATCTGCTTTAGCCTTATAGGATGCGTGCTAGCATTAGTAATCAATGTTATTGCTGGATTTCCAGGAGTGCATTTTGGCAATCTGCTCAATATGTTTATTCGTGTTACTGGGGCGAATATAGGAATCTATATTTCAGTCTTGCCGATTATTTTGCTATTTTGTTGTTCGGCAAACAATTTTTTGGGTGGGGTTGCGCTAGCTTTTGTGTATGGATATTTCGGGACTTTTGAAGGAACACTGTTAAATTATTATCCGATTAAAGCAAGCATGATTTTAGTAGACCCTACTTGTGGCGCGGAATATGGTTATACTTATCACATTTTCCCTGCCTTTATCATAATGGTTTTGACATTCTTGATTTCTGTAATTATTCTTGCAAATAAAAAGAAAGACGCTAGGATATTGACTGTTGCTAAGAAGAAAAAAATAGTTAGAAAAAAGGGATGGTAGAATAGTATTCAGACAAAGACAATAGAAAAAATAAGTCATTGCAGGTTCTATATGTTAAAGTGGAGGGATATATGGGAAAAATCTTTGTACTGTCGGTAACAGACCATGAAGAATACATACTTAGCAGAATTATGGAGATTATTGCGGCCGAGCCAGGATTTGACCATACTGTGTCATCCCATCCGTGTAATATTCTTGTTTTTCCGGGATTGGAACTCCGCCTGAAGGAGAGAACGGTACATCGAAATGGTGAGTTGATTTCTATGACCCATCGGGAATTTGCGACATTGGTATACTTGGCAAACCATCCATCCTGGGTATTTTCTGCTGGGCAGATCTATGAAGAAGTGTGGGGGGGGAGATAGCGAAAACTGTGGAACGGCTGTTGCCAGCGTCATTGGTCAGATCCGCAGAAAACTGACTCCGGATATGCCGAAAGCGGGTTATATTCGTACTGTTCTGGGGAGCGGATACAAATTTGAAGTTCCGCAGGGTATAGCAGAATAGAGGTTTTTTTAATTCAACTGCACCATACCCATGTAACTACAAAAAGATTTTATACATAGTCAGCACCGCCGCAATCGTATCGTTTGCGGCGGCGTTTTGTTGTACAACATAACATTGAAACTATTGTATGTATTCGCATTTTTGCCCTTGTGCTGAAAAGTAGGCTATCCTATAATTAAAAAGAAAAATATCTGATTAGGACATTTCTGTAACATTTGGTGTTTATCTTATTAGTATAGCTGAAAAATAAGGAAGGAAGTGAAGGTCTTGAAGAAGATTCTAATTGTAGAGGACGATCAGCTTTTGAACCGGACCTTGGCATATAATCTGACCTCTGATGGATATGAGGTCATTTCTGTTTTTAATTTTGACAGCGCGGTAAGAAAGCTGCGGGAAAATGAATTTGATGTGGCACTGTTGGATATTAACCTCCCCGATGGCAGCGGACTGGATCTGTGTGAAGAAATCCGGAATCGTGGTCAGCATACCTATATCATCTTTATCACAGCCAATGATAAGGAGAGCGATATGCTCAAGGGATATGAAGTCGGCGGTGCGGATTATGTGACCAAACCATTTTCTGTGACGGTGCTTTGCAAAAAAGTAGCGGCGGTTTTTGCAAATCTGGAACTGCGGACACCCCGGCATGATCTGTTTGATGATGGCTTTCTGAAAATCGACTTTTCCGAACAAAGTGCGTCCCTTGCCGGAGAATCCCTGGACTTTACACCGAAGGAATACCGCACCCTGTTCCTGTTCGTAAAGAACCCCCGGATTATTCTGACCAAGCGGCAGATTTTAGAGAAGCTGTGGGACATTGATGGGGACTTTGTGGATGAGCATACGCTGACGACGATCATCAGCCGTATCCGCAAAAAAATCGAAACAGACGAGAGGAAATATATTAAGACAGCTTATGGAATGGGCTATCAGTGGATCGGCGGTGAGCCTCGATGAAGCTGCAAAATTTATCTGTCAGGGCATTTTTGAGAAAAATTGTGGCGGGGACTCTGCTCACTGCCGCTTTGCTGCTGTTGATTTTTTTCCTGTTGACGAAAGATGTGCGTGTTGTCATCTGCGGCATTATTTTGACAGCTGCATTTTACATTTGGGGCATGGTTTTTCTGCACTATTTTCAAAAGAAACTTTCTCTTTTCACCGATGGTTTGTGCCAGACCTTGGATCACATGATGGACAGTACAGATCGGCCCCAGGTAGACTATGAAGCGGAAACACTGCTGTCCCGGATTAGCCATCGTCTGGAACGGCTCTATAATGTGATGCAGAAAACCAGACATACGGCAGAGGGAGAAAAGGAAGAACTGCAATCCCTGGTATCAGATATTTCCCACCAGACCAAAACCCCCATCGCAAATTTGAAGCTGATCAACGATACGATGCTGACAAGGCCATTGACAGAAGAAAAGCGCAAGGAGTTTTTGCAGGCCACAGGCACACAGCTGGATAAACTGGATTTTCTCATTCAGGGAATGGTGAAAACTTCCCGTCTGGAAACGGGTGTCATTACGCTGGAGAAACAAGATGCTGTGATCGGGGATACGCTGGTGAGCGCCATCAATGGTGTTTTGGCTCCGATGGAACAAAAAGAGATCAGCCTGTCGGTGGACTGCCCATCTGATTTGACAATATCCCATGACAGCCGCTGGACTTCCGAAGCATTGTTTAACATTCTGGATAATGCGGTAAAGTACACCTCTGCCGGTGGCAGCATCCAGGTGAGGGTACGGGATTGGGAAATGTATTTGAGGATAGATGTGACGGATACAGGCAGAGGCATCCCGGAGCATTCTCAGGGCACGATCTTCAAACGCTTCTATCGGGATGAAGCGGTGCATGATATAGATGGGGTCGGAATCGGCTTATACCTTGCCCGTGAGATCATTACCATGCAGGGCGGCTATATTACCGTCGAGTCTAAAGTTGGGGAAGGATCAACTTTTTCCGTGTTCCTGCCCATAAAATAATTCTGAGGCAGTCTGTTTTGGCAGGCTGCCTTTTTTGAAAAATTTTTAGATGACAATGGATTTTAGGACAATTCTGCAACATTTGGGATTTATGCTGACAGCAACATCATGAAATTGGAGGTGGCCTTATGGAAATCACAAAGACATTACTCATCAATGCAGCTTGCTTGCTGATCCCGCCGGTCGTTGTTGTTCTGCTGCTCCGGCACTTCTTTCCAAGAAAGATTAGATGGTCGGCTGGTGTGGTGGCTCTGGTAGATCTGGTGATCTTCTGGACAGATATTTCTTATTATGAGAGCGTTTGGCTGACGCTGTTTTTTGTTGTAATTCAGTTAGCAATGGTTTTGCTTATATCTATCCGGCTTTATAAAAAAGACACACGAAAATGAATTGTCCTAAAATTGAAGCAATTCACCCTAAAACTGTTGAGCCTTTGGGATATTTCTGCAACATTTGGGGGTTAGGATAACAGCGAAAGGAGTGAATGGCTATGACGTTACCATTTGAAAATGATACCCGTATCATTGTAAAGAAGTTGGCAAAACGAAACTTAAAAGCAGATAAAAGTCGAAACATCCTCATTATCATTACGATTGCCTTAGCTACCTGCTTGATAATGACAACGACCTTGTATTTTTTTGCTTCTCAGCGAAAATCATTAAATGATGCGGCTGGGCGTTATCAAGCAATTATCAATGAAGTCGATAATAATACCATTACGAAATTAGTAAATGACGATAGGGTTCAAGTGGGGGTAAGTCATTTATTGGGTTTAGTATCTTATGGGGACTACAAATTAACCGTTCGTTCAATAGATGAAATACTAATGAAATTAGCAAAATATCCTGATTTAGAGGGAAAATTGCCCAAATCTACAAATGAAATTGCTATCACAAAGGCGTTTCTTGATAGAGCTGGATTGTCCAAATCCATAGGCGATACTATATCGTTAAATCTGGGAGATGGAGAAAAAGATTATACCTTATGTGGTATTTTGCCTGTCGAAAATTCAAATTATTCCGTATTCGTGTCGCAGTCCTATATTGAAAACAAGATCAGCGAACCGGCATACTCCGCTTATATCCGTTTGAATGAATCTGATGGTTGGTCTAAGGCTGCTATACAAGCTGAATTATCAACATTGTGCAGAGAATTGGAAATACAGCCGGAGCAAATGCAGTTTTCAACATATTATTTTTCTCTCATTGAACAGAGAAGCAGTCAATATATCACTGTAATAGCATTTATCAGTCTTATTATCGCTTTGGCGTGTACTCTTGTTATTTACAGTCTGTTCTATGTGTCCATAGCCAGAAAAACAAAAGAATATGGAAAACTGCGGACAATAGGGGCAACTGGAAAACAGATGAAAAGACTCGTTTTTAGAGAGGGATTTCATCTTTCCAGAATTGGTATTCCGATTGGAATATTAGCCGGTGCAATAGCGGGATATGTCCTTGTCCCGCAAGGCTGGAACACTTTAATGGTATTTGTAATTGCCGCTGTTACAGCTCTGTTTGTGTATCTATGCGTTATGATTGCTGTAATTAAGCCAGCCAAAATTGCTGCTCATGTTACGCCTATTGAAGCAGTCCGTTATACGGCGGGCAATAATGATGTAATGTTCAACGATACAAAAGTGTTACATCGTTCTCTATCCGCGAAAAACTTAGCGTTCCTTAATTTTGCGAGGAACAGAAAGAAAACCGCTTTAACGATCCTGTCGTTAGGGGTATGTGGAATTTTGCTGATGGCAAGCTCTGCATATTTTAATTCCATTGATCCTTTAGCAATGGCGCGTAGGAGTTTTCCTTACG
Source organism: uncultured Eubacteriales bacterium (assembly GCA_900540145.1). Taxonomy (GTDB): domain Bacteria; phylum Bacillota; class Clostridia; order Peptostreptococcales; family Anaerovoracaceae; genus Fimisoma. The sequence continues at coordinate 22,050 of UQEW01000024.1, read as the reverse complement.
GAGAAATTCGCCTTGAATTAGGCGATTACGGGCCGCAGGCACATAACAGCGAACAATATTCAGAACTCCAAAAATCGAATCTGCTTACAGAAGATTTTAGAGAATCCATTTTGGACATAGATGGTGTGGAAGAAATAAAAGAATACCAAGGCACCGTTTTGAATGTTCGTATGCCAACGGGAGATATTGAACCGATTGTTTCAGACGCATATACGCCAAGCTCTCAAAAATTGCTTGAACAATATTTGATTGATGGTACAGCGGATTTGCAGGAACTACTTAATAATAATGGCATTATTATTGAAAATGGCCCACAGTGGAAAGAAACTTTTGGGTGGGATGCCGCGATTGGGGACGAACTTCTGATTGAAGTTGGCGGACAAACATTGGAAGTAAAAGTAATGGGAATTGTGGATGCGAATATCCCGTATGGCGGATATGATACGCTATTTATTCCTTTAGAAATGCTGTCAAAGATCGTTCCTATTGATAACCTCAATTATCAATTTATTGTAGATACAGATGACAGTAAATGGGCAGCCGCAAAAGATGAAATACAAAAGATAATTCCACCGACTTCCAGCCTCTATGTTAGTACCTTGAATGATTGGGTAGAGGCATACAACGAAAAACTATTGAACTATCGTATGCCAGTCTACATTTTTATTATGTTTATTGGGGTTTTTGGCATTATCAATCTGCTAAACACACTGATAACAAACATCTTGACACGGAAGCGAGAATTGGGTGTTTTGCAAGCAGTTGGTTTGAGCAGTAAACAGCTTTCAAAAATGTTATTGATAGAGGGCCTGTTCTATACATTAGGGGTGTTGCTTCTTTCCATATCATGCGGAACTCTTATCGGGTATCTTCTCTGCACCGTCTTTAGTGCAATGAGTATTTTTGGAAAAGTAAGCTATCATTTTCCGACAGTTGAAATGTTCAGTTATTTTATACTGATGCTTGCTGTCCAAATGCTTTTCTCGTGTTTCGCAATTCGGCAGATAAAAAAACAATCTCTGGTAGATCAAATACGGGAATTGTCATAAGAATTTTTGAAATGTCCGAGCATTGTAACATTTCGCGGACATTCATGATTTACAATTATGTCCTCACCCCAAATAGGAGGCAAAGACCATGAAAAAAACGATGGTGATTTCATTTATAGCTGCTGCGATGCTATTGATACCATGTACAGCTTGTCATGTAGCAGAGAGCCACAATGAAGTACTGGCACAAGAAAACAAAGAGAACACTGTTAACGGAGGATATACCATTACAGATATTACTGACCCCGTTGAAGTTCAAAGTTACATTGAGCAGCAAGGCGGTGAATATACTGCCGATATTATGGCTGTTCATCAGGTTACATTTACCGATTATACCGCAAACGACATTACAGATCCGGCAGAAATCAAAGCCTATCTGGAAAGTCAGGGGCAAGAATATAACGAGAATATTACCGCTATTCATCAGATTACTTTCATTGACGGGGAAGCGACACCAGAGGGTTCCCTTTGCGAAGTTGAAAAATGAATTGTCCTAAAATTGAAGCAATTCACCATGGATTTTTATAGCGTTTAGGACAATTCTGCAACATTTCTCCTTTACTCTATATGCAACAAATTAAGAAAGGCAGGTAACTGTTATGAAAATTTTGCAGACAACGGATTTGAAAAAATACTACGGCACAGAGCCGAACATTACCCGCGCCCTGGATGGCGTGAACTTCTCTGTGGAGGAAGGCGAATTTGTGGCGGTGGTCGGCACTTCCGGTTCCGGTAAGTCCACCCTGCTTCACATGATGGGCGGTCTGGACACACCCACCTCCGGCAGCGTGATGGTGCGGGATAAGGAGCTGGCGAAGATGAACGATGAGCAGCTTACCATCTTCCGCCGCCGCAATATCGGCTTTATCTTCCAGAACTACAATCTGGTGCCGATCCTAAATGTCCATGAGAACATCGTCCTGCCGGTGGAGCTGGATGGGGATACGGTGGATCAGAAATTCATGGCGGATGTGGTGTCCATGCTGGGACTGGAGGATAAGCTGAAGAATATGCCAAACAACCTCTCCGGTGGCCAGCAGCAGCGTGTGGCTATCGCCCGCGCTCTGGTGTCAAAGCCCGCTATCGTCCTTGCCGATGAACCCACCGGAAACCTGGACAGCAGGACCAGCGCCGATGTGCTGGGGCTTTTGCAGAGAACGAGTCGTGAATTTAACCAGACGCTGGTAATGATCACACATAATGATGCCATTGCCCAGCTTGCAGACCGTATCGTGCGGATTGAGGATGGCAAAATCGTTGGATAAAGGAGGTGGCAGACATGACATTGCCTTTTGAAAATGATACAGGGCCGGTTATTAAAAAATTGGCGTCACGAAGTATTCAGACAGATAAGCGGCGCAACCTGTTTGTGATCGTAACGATTGCTCTGGCAGCCGCTTTGATGGCAGCGATTTTTTGTGCAGGAGCGGGAAGTGACAGAAAACTGGAGGCGGACATTCGGGGACAGTATCAGGCGGTTGTGGTGAATTGTGACCATGATACGATTGAAAGACTGAAAGACTGCCCGGAAGTGGAACGCTGGGGCCTTTCCCAGAATTACGGTTCTGCCCGCTATGGTGACAGCGTTCTGACTGTGGAGTATGCGGATGCCAACTGGATGGAATTGGGTAAGAAGCCTTCCTTTACTGGGACACTTCCGCAGGCTGCCAATGAAATTCTGGTAGAACGGGCATTTCTTGATTATTTTGAAATCCCCGCAGAAGTCGGGCAGACCATAGAAGTGAATCTTGGAAACGGAAAGCAGACCTATACCGTCAGCGGTATCATGGATGTGGAGAATGACTCCCGTATGTTCCAGCTTTATGTATCTGAAGCATTTGTGGAGGAGATGGCGCAGGGAGAGCCGCTGTTTGAATTTCGGCTTCGTTATACTGGTGCTGATAGTATGGAGCTGGAGCAGCTCAAGGCGGATATTGCAGCATTCCTTTCTGCCAACGATGTCTCAGAGGATCAGATTTTTTACAGTTCCAACTATTTCGATATGCAGGGCTTTAAGTCCGGCGTGATGAAATATTACATTCCCGTGGCAATCCTTTTGCTGATTGCCTGTGCCGTGGTCATTTACAGTATCTTTTTCATTTCCGTAAAGGGCAAAATGCGGGAATATGGACGCCTGAAAGTGATTGGCACAACACCAAAACAGATCCGGCGGATCGTGCGGCGGGAGGGATTGCTGTTATCTCTTTGCGGTATCCCGCTGGGGCTTTTGGTTGGAGGGGCCATCGGGTTTGCCATTTTCCCGGCACATTGGAGCTGGATGGGCAATCTGCCCTATCTGGCTGCGACCGCAGCAGCCTGCGCCCTGACGGTATTTCTGTCCATTCATGCGCCTGTCCGCATGGCGGCGAGGGTATCCCCAATCGAAGCGGTCCGCTCCAGTGGTTATGAAACGGCAACAGACCGCAAAGATCAGAAAAACCACCGCATTACGCCGTTCTCTATGGCACAGATGAACTTTAGGCGGAGCAGGAAAAAGACGGTCATCACTCTGATATCTTTGGGATTGACGGGTGTGTTTCTGGTAACAGCCGCTACGGTACTTAACTCCATCAGTCCCGAAAAGATGGCGATAGAAGCTATGGGAGATCACTGCAACTATGAGGTCAGCTGGATGGATTCGGGAGGCGCGGAAGGATTGCCTGCCATCGCACGGGAAAATCCACTGACAGAAGAACTTCGTCAGGAACTTCTTGCCATAGATGGTGTGGAATCTATCACCAGCCATGAAGTAACATCCGCAACGGTGAAATTCCCCCAGGAAAGTGTTGCATTAAAGTTCCCTGTATTTGACAGAGAGCAGATGGAACAATGGCTGCCGGAGGAAAATCTGGAACAGGGCAGCGCAGATTATGAGGAGCTTGCCGCAAACAACGGTGTGGTCGTGACAGATTCGGAAGATCATCTTTTAAGTATGTTTTATGGCTATACGCCTGCTGTCGGGGATGTGCTGACCTTTGAATCCATGGATGGTAAGGCCATAGAAGTAACGGTCATGGGGATTGCGAAACCGTCAGTAACATCAGGCACCGGCGCATGGGGCCTGTTTACCCTTACAGAAGAACTGGCCGATCAGCTCTACCCGGACATTGAGAACAGAGAGGCTGTTTGGAATGTCCATACATCGGAGGACTCGGATGCGCTCAGGGCGTCTATTTTCAGCCTGCTGGAAAATCCGGTGCTGACGGTCTTTTCCAGAGCAGACCACGCGGCCTCCCTGGAATCGCAGCTAAAGATGATGACCCGCGGTGTTTATCTGCTGCTGGCGTTCCTGTTTGTGTTCTCTATGGTAAATCTGGTCAACACCCTGATGACCAATCTGCTGGCAAGGCAGCAGGAGCTTGGGATTTTGCAGTCTGTGGGCATGAGCGGAAAGCAGGTTTCCCGTATGCTGATTGCAGAATGCCTGTGGTACGCGGGGGTTACGGTATTTTTGTCGGTTGGCATTGGCGGAATCCTGGGCTGGATTTTTGACTATGTGATCAGCAGTTTTAATATTTTTGGGGAACTGTCCTATCAATTCCCTTTGATGGAAACGGTTGTTTTTGTTCTGGCACTTTTGGTCGTGACCGGAATCTTCTCTGTGGTTGCGGTCCGTTACTCTAAACGGCTTTCCCTTGTAGAGCGGATCAAGACCATGGACTAACCAGAGGCGGCGGCTTCCGATATGAAGCCGCCGCTTTGTTGACAGCAGAAATATAAGACTTAAAGGAGATGATCAAAATGACAGTACCATTTGAAAATGATACAGGAAATATTGTCAGGAAACTGGCAAGAAAAAGTTTGAAAAGTGAGAAGCGTCGGAATCTCATGGTGGTGATCGCCGTTGCGCTGGCATCCTGTCTGATTTGTTTTTCGATTGTGATGGCTTTGTCTACCCGGCAGATAGAGAAAAATCATGTGGAGGATACCTATGAGGCGGTCTACACGAAAATTACCGAGGAAGATGTGTCCTCCCTGAAGGGGCTGGATGACTTCTCGAGGGTAGGAGAGTATTATATGCTGGCTGTGGAACCTGCGGAGCAGGGATACAATGCCTCCTATATTTATTGTGATGAGGAAACGATGTATATTGCCCGTGACCAGATGAAGCTGCTGGAAGGCCGATTGCCCCAAAAGGAGGATGAGGTGGTGGTGAGCCGTTATTTCCTTTCCAACTATGGTGCAGACGCCGGGATTGGTGAAAAGGTTATGCTAAGCAGCGAGAGCTTTCACGGAGAATATACGGTGACTGGCATTCTGGAAGGCTATAAGGAAAAAGAGGTAAATGGCACATCCATCCTTCTTTCCAAAGAAGCCCTGAAGGGATGGAGCGGCTACGACCCCGCTGATTATCGTGCCTATGTGCATTTTAAGAATGAGCAGCAGATGGATGAAACAGAATTGACTGCCCGTAGCCGGGAGATTGCCAAGGAATATCAGCTGGAAATGCCGGTCATGAACCTCAGCTATATGAAATTCTATAAGCAGCCGGTGAATGTCAGTATGCTTGCGCTGGTTGCCGGAATCGCAGTCCTGGTCATCATCGGAGGGTATGTTGTGATACAAAGTATCTTCCGAATCTCGATCAATGACAAAATTCAAAGCTATGGACAGCTGCGGACCATCGGCACAACGCCAAAGCAGATCCGGAGTATTGTCAAAAAGGAAGGCCGTTTCTTAGGATGGGCTGGTATCGGAATCGGTATTTTGCTGGGATGTGCAGCCGGGTTTGCGCTGTTTTCCCGTGGGTTTCATTTGCCGTTTTATGCTGCTGCGGTTGTTTTGACTGCGTTGCTTGGCAGGTTTATGGTATCCATTGCGATCCGCAGACCGGTAAAGATTGCCGCCGGTATCTCTCCGATTGAAGCGGTCCGCTTTACCGGCAGTCAGAGCGGAAATGCCCACACCCATAAGAAGAATATGCGGTTAAATCCCCTCTCCATGGGAATTGCAAATTTCAGGCGTGACCGTAAAAGGACCATCAGTATCGTGGCTTCCCTAAGTCTGGGCGGGGTGATCCTTTTGGTGACAGCCTCTATTCTTCTGGTTCGTTCGCCGGAGCGGATCGCAAGGCAGTTTTTCCCGGATGGGGATTATAAAATCTATATGAACTCTGAAAAAACAGAATATGAGGTAATGTCGGAGGGGAATCCTTTGAATGAAGCGCTCCGGCAGGAGGTGCTGGCTGTGGACGGCGTGACAGATGTGATCGAGAATCGTCAGGCGGTTCATGTGCGGTTTGAAAATGAGGAGAGTTCTTCCGGCGGAATGTGCGATCTGTTGAGTGATAGAAACAGAGATCAGATAGAAGCGGCGCTTGTGTCGGGGACTTTGCCTCAAGATTCCCATAGTATTGCACTGGATATGGAATATGCAGAAGATATGATCGGCGTAGAGGCAGGATCGGTGATCAAACTTTCCATTGGGGATCAAGAGATTCCGGTCACGGTTTCGGGTCTGTTCCTAAACGACGGGCTTCAAAATGGTCATGGTCCTCTGGCGCTGGACAACACCTGCATGGTTGCGACCAAAGAGCTGTTTCAGGAAGCAATGCCCATGATCGATTGCTTTGATTATTCCTGGAGCATTGTCAGTGATCCCCAAAAGGCAGAGCAGATTGAAAACAGTCTGAGTGCGATCATTTCTTCTGATCCCGACCTTGCACTGGACACCATTGGGATACATAAGGATTATGAGGAAATGGAAAACCGGGTTGTTTTTGGAGGGTTTCAGGCGCTGTCGTGGCTGGTATTCCTCTTTGGCGTGGTCAATCTCATCAACACCACCCTCTCCAATCAGATGTCCAGAAAGCGGGAAAACAGTGTCTTTCGTGCCATTGGTCTGACCAGAAAACAGCTTTGTCAAATGACCATTTATGAAGGGATCTGCTATGCGTTTTTTGCTGCATTGGCAACCCTGGCAGCGGGCCTCCCGATTGCAGTGATTGCTGCCCGGAAATTCAGTGAAATGACTTTCCATGGAGTCATCATGCCATATTCCTTCCCCTTCCTGCAAATGGGTCTGTTCGTGCTGGTGCTGTTTGGTCTGGAGGTTATCCTGTCCTTCTGGACAATGCGCAGACAGAAAAATCAATCGCTGGTGGAAGAAATGCGGGCGATGGAATAACCTTTTGAAAGTGGCGGGGCGGCAGTGCGCTGCCCCGCTTTTTCTATTATCATTTTATTTCTAATTAAAATCAGGAGTGGATATGAAAAAGATATTGTTGATTGACGATAGTGATACCTATATATGGAATCTGAGAAAGTATTTACAGCGCCGGGGCTACCCAGTAAAAACGGCTTCTACACTGGAAGAAGCGAGGGCCGTCATCCAAGAGGAAATGCCGCTGGTGGTCTGCTGTGATCTCGACCTGCCGGACGGTTCCGGCATGGACTTTCTGGACGAGGTGCGGATCACAGATAAGAAGCTGCCTTTTATTCTGGCGTCCTGCCATGACAAGGACGACTACGAACAGGAGGCCATGCGCCGGGGCGCGACGCTGTGCATGGACAAAATGAAAGGTCTGCTGCTGCAAGATAAGCTGGTGGAATACGCCTACCGGCAGTTATCCGGCGAAAAGGCCCCGACTTTTCACAAGCTGCTCTTTGTCCATGCGGAAGATACCAGTGCCGGAGTGCTGCGGGCTGCTATGCTGCAAAAGGGCTTTGACCTGATTCTGGTTTCCTCGATTGAGGAGGCCAAGCGCCGTATTTTTGAGGATAAGGAAATTGAACTGATCTTGTGCAATCTGGAACTGCCGGACGGCACAGCAATGGAGCTGTTTCATACGCTGCGGCGGGTGGAGGGGATGTTCCAAATGAAGAATCCCCCTGTCCGGCTTCTGCCGTTCTTTATCCTCACCGAGAACAACGACCTTGCCACGGAATATGAATATCGGCATGAGGGCGTGAACGACTATATCACCGCCCCGGTCAATATCCCGGAGCTGATCCGGCGAGTTCTGTTCTTTGTGGAATGAAGCTTTTTTATTCGGCGGCTTTGTTAAGCAAGGCCGCCGTTTTTAATTCATTTATCTTCAATGTTTGTTCTGAATATCGTATAATGTAGGGGAACGGCTGTGGTTTCATAGAGTGGTGAGGTGTTTATATTATGAATGAACGAGAAAAAACGATTCGACTATGGTTTGATATGTGGCTCAATCAGCAGGATATGGGCATTGATGATATTTTTACAGAAGATGTAATCTATACAGAAAGCTGGAGTCCCCAGTATAACAACCGAAAAACAGTAAAGCATTGGTTTCAGGAATGGAATACCCGTGGCAAGGTGGTCATTTGGGAAATCAAGCAATTTTTTCATAAGGGGGATCAAACGATTGTGGAGTGGTATTTCAAAAATGAAATGAACAATGGAAGTATAGAGGAATTTGATGGAATCTCGCTGGTTGAGTGGACAGAGGATAATAAAATAAAGGCAATAAAAGAATTTGGGTGTGATCGCAATACCTATAATCCATACCAGGAAGGCGATACCCCTCAATTCAGAGCAGAAAAAGCGAATTGGTTTTGATTGTGAGGAGGTAAAAATGAAAGTATTGGTTAGTGCCTGTATTATGGGAGAGAACTGTAAATATAATGGGAAAAACAACAAAAATTCAGCAACTATCCATTTTTTAAAAGATAAAGAAGTGATTTCTATCTGCCCGGAAGTATTAGCAGGAATGGAAACTCCCAGACCCTGCGCAGAAATTGTGAATGGGAGAGTAGTTGATGAAAACGGAAATGATGTTAGTTTAGAATATAATAAGGCAGTGGCAGTTGCATTATCGAAAATTCAGAATGAAGAGATTGATTTAGTTATATTACAATCCAGAAGCCCTACCTGTGGTGTTAATCAGATATATGATGGTAGCTTCACTGGAAAGTTAGTTTCTGGAATGGGTTTGTTTGCAAAGGCATTAAAACAAAAAGGATATCATGTCATTGATGTTGAAGAAATATAAGTTTACCATTTTTCATTTGTTGAGGGATAAGGTTCCTAACGCATTAAGGCTGCATTTTTATATTCGCCTGATGCAAATGTCAATGGGAGCATGAGCGACTATATCATAGAATATTATTTTTTTCACGGAGGCTGATATGAAAGAAAAAATATTGATAATAGAAGATGATCCGTTGATACGGAATGAATTGAAAACGCTGCTGCAAAGCAATGGCTATGAAGCGGCGGCTCCGGAAGATTTTTCTGATGTGATTGATCGGATCAAAGCCGAACAGCCACACTTGATTTTGCTGGACATCAAGCTACCGGGAACCAGTGGCTTTTCTCTCTGCACCGAGGTTCGCACATTTTCCGAGGTGCCGATCATTTTTGTGACAAGCTGCAACACGGATATGGATGAACTGAATAGCATCATGCTGGGCGGAGATGCTTTTATTACGAAACCCTATAACACAGCGATCCTGCTTGCGAAGATAGCATCTCTGCTGAAAAAAGCCTATCCCACGCAGCAAAGGGAACAGATCGTCTATGGAGATGCAGTGCTGCATCTGGAATCCAGCAGCCTGGACTATAACGGACATAGCGTAGAGCTTACCAAGAACGAATTAAAAATTCTCTATTACCTGTTCAAGAACGGAGGGAAAATCTGTTCTCGTGGAGATATGATTGAGTATTTGTGGGACAATCAGCTATATGTGGATGACAATGCTTTGAGCGTCAATATCAACCGCATCCGGGAAAAACTGGCGGGCATCGGTCTGACGGATTTTATCAAGACAAAGCACCGACAGGGGTACACGATATGAACAGCAGACGATATTGGAAAAACAGGCTGCCATTTCTGCTGACGAACCTTGTTTGTATGGCTGCACTCACTGTATTTTTGCTGGTGTGCGGCAATTCGGTTTCCGCAGTAGTATTGATCCTGATTGTATGGGCATTGATTTTGCTGATGGGACTTGTCCTCACTTACTGGAAACGAAAGCGGCAGATGAAAAAACTTCTGGATATGGCAGAGCAGCTCTCTGAGAGATACCTTATTTCCGAAGTGATGGAGCTGCCGGAGCAGGCTGAGGATCAGGTTTACTATCAGCTTTTGAAAATGGCTGGAAAATCCATGTTGGAGCAGATCGGGGAGGTCGAGCGGGAACGCCTGGAGTACAAGGAATACATTGAACAATGGATTCACGAAATCAAAACGCCCATTACTGCCATGAAACTTCTATGTGAAAACCATCGGATGGACTGGACAAAAGAACTTTTGCTGGAACTGGAAAAGACCAATCGCTTTACCGAACAGGCTCTTTATTATGCCCGCAGTGAGCATACAGAGAAAGATTATTCTGTCCGGGAAATGGCACTGTCCCAAGTGGTGCATCAGGCGATTGCAGATAATAAATATCTGCTGCTCCAAAGTGGTATGCGTCTGGAAGTGGAGGAAATGCAGGACACGGTTTATTCAGATGAAAAGTGGGTGCGCTTTATTCTGAACCAACTGATTGCCAATGCGGTCAAGTATCGTACGGAACAGCCGGTTCTCCGCATTTCTACTCATAAACGGCAGGATCAGGTTGTTCTTGTCGTGGAGGACAATGGAATCGGGATTGCTGCGTCCGATCTGCCCCGTATCTTTGAAAAGGGATTTACCGGTCAGAATGGTCGTATGGTCCAGCAGTCCACAGGCATTGGCCTGTACCTATGCAAACGGCTTTGTGAAAAGCTGGGCATTGGCATTACGGCGGAGTCGTCGGAACATGGCACAGCAATTTCCCTTTCTTTTCATATTAACTGTTTGATTCATGAAGTGCAGAGCTGAGAACCGTTCTGCACTTCTTACATTTTTGTTAGAACTTTGTAAGAAAACTTGATACAAACGAAGCCGCTCTTATTTTACAATAGAGATCAGAGGTGATAACAATGAAAGAAATTTTGAAACTGGATCATATCCAAAAATATTATGGCAATAGTGGGAATGTTACAAAAGCAATTCAGGACATCAGCTTTTCCGTTCAGGAGGGGGAATTTGTAGGAATCATGGGAGCATCCGGTTCCGGCAAGACCACCCTGCTCAACTGTATTTCCACCATTGATACCGTCAGTGCGGGACATATCTATCTGGATGGGACCGATGTGACGGAAATCAATGAAAAACAGATTGCCCGGTTTCGCCGGGAAAATCTTGGATTTGTGTTCCAGGATTTTAACCTGCTGGACACGCTGACCATTTCGGAAAACATAGCCCTGGCGCTGACCATCAACAAGGTTCCAGCAGGCGAGATTGATGGACGGGTGCGGGAAATGGCCGGAAAGCTGAATATCATGGATATTCTGGATAAGTACCCATATCAGGTGTCCGGCGGCCAGAAGCAGCGGTGCGCCTGTGCCAGAGCCATTATCAACCAGCCTAAACTGATTTTGGCGGACGAACCCACCGGCGCGTTAGATAGTCATTCGTCCCAGATGCTGCTTTCTACGATTCAGAGTATCAACGAAGATCTCGGAGCCACGATCCTGATGGTGACACACGACGCTTTCTCGGCAAGCTACGCCAATCGCATTCTCTTTTTGAGGGATGGCGCGATCTTCACGGAAATCCGTAAGGGTGGTGATTCCCGCAGGACTTTCTTTGAAAAAATCCTGGATGTCCTCACCATGATGGGAGGGGGCATGAGCGATGTACGCTAAACTCATTTTCAAAAATGCAAAGCGGTCTGTGAAGGACTATTTGATTTATATTGTGACCATGACACTCTGTGTCACCCTGTTTTATGCGTTTTTGTCTATCAGCAGCACCCATTATCATCCGACCATTGGTGCGGAATATAATATTTCCCTGCTGGCTGGAGGTATGAAACTGGCAATTTGCGGGATTAGTCTGCTTTTGTTGTTCCTGATCCACTATGTCAATCGTTTCATGCTGAGAAAAAAACAATCGGAGTTTGCAGTTGAGGCAACCCTGGGAATGGAGCAAAAAACCATAGGACTGCTCTTTTTTGGAGAGACTTTTTTCCTGCTCATATTCTCTGTGTCGGTGGGAATCCTTCTGGGGATGATCGTTTCTCAGGTCATTACGGCTATGCTGCTTGCTTCTTTTGGGGAACCCTACGCTTTTTCTTGGTCTTTTTTTCCAGATACCGTGCTACTGACCGTGGGCTTCTTTGTTATTTGCCAGATTCTGGTTGGAGTCGGGAATGTCAGAATTCTCAACAAAAGCAGGATTATTGAGCTTATGACGGCAAACCGTCAGAATGAAAAACCGCTTCATAAAAGCAGATGGATGCCGATGATCTGTATTTTCTATGGCATTATGCTGCTGTGGATGCTGGAGGTAGGTGCTGTAAAATATCATTTTTACTTCGATCCCAGACATCCGCTTCCTGTAAAGCTCATGTATTGGGGGAATGTCCTTTTCCCTGCACTGACGCTGCTTTGGGCAATCGCAGGTGCTGTTTTACACAGAAAAATAGGATTTTCCCGATATCTTTGCGGGCTTCTGGCTGGTGCTGTATTGACCGCTATCCCGATTTTTTCCATCGCAGAACTGGAAAAAGCCTACTTCCTTGGATTTGACGCCCCAACTCTGAATCAATATTTGCTGTTTGGGGTTGCGGATATTTTGTTTATCATTTCCGCAGTCATTTATTTATCGAATGCGGCGCTCCTATACTGGAAGGAGTCTAAAGTGTCCCGCAAATATCACAATACGAGTTTATTTCTGTTTGGACAGCTTTCCTCTAAGCTGGCTACCAATACGAAAACGATGACGATAATTTGTGTGACCCTGACTTTTTCTATCTGCTTGTTTGTCATTGCGCCAGTTTTGACAGGATGGAGTCTGGGCTATTTGGATAGTCGGGCAGTCTATGATATTCAAATTTCAAGCCGCTACAACGATGTTTATGAAGTGGAAAATCTTCCGGATACAGACTATGGGGAAATTACTGCGTTCATAGAACAAAACAACATAGCGATAAAGGACGATTTGACTTTTTCGGAATATCTTCCCCAAAAAAGCGACTTTCACCAGCGGGTAAAGTACGATTTTCCTCCCTTGGCAATTGCACTGAAGGATTATAACGCTGTTCGGAAAATGTTGGGATATGAACCTATTATCTTACAAACGGATGAATTTGCTACCCACTGGCATTGTGCGGCAGAGGACAAGGATATTGAAAACTACATCGCTGAGCATACCTTACTGGAAACTGACGCAGGCACCCTGAAACTCAGTGAGAACGCCGTGTTTCAGGAGCCTGTGGGGGAATCCATCTATAATCTTTATACAGATGTGGTGTATATCATACCTGACGAGATAGCGCAAGTCTTGCTTCCGGTACAGAGCAACCGATTTGTGATGACCCAATATCCGCTTCCCTTCAAAACGGCAGAAATGCTGGAACAGCTTCTTGGGCGTTCTTATCCAGAAGATCCTGATAAAGACAATCTGGCAGGATACAGTACAACTGTCCATACTACGGAAGTGAACCGTATAATCGCCCTTAACTTTATCCTAAAAGCGTCCTTGATCTATGGTGCAATTGTGCTGATGGTGATGTGTCTTACCGTGCTGGCTCTTCAGCAGCTCCTAGATGCAGAAAAAAACAACTACAGATTTTCGGTTCTGCGAAAAATGGGAGTGGAAGAGAAGGACCTGCATACTTTGGTTCTAAAACAACTTGGTGTTTGGTTTGGGATGCCGATCACAGCGGCAATCGTTGTAGCAATTATTGTGATTGGCTATTTTCTTCAAAGTGTTTCTGCTGAAATCTCAGCTTATATTGGCTGCGGAGCCTTGATGCGGCAAATAGGTATCATTGTCGGGATTTTCGCTTTGCTGCTGAGTTGCTATTTTCTCAGTACATGGCTGCTGTTCCAGCGTTCAATTCGCAGCAACTCCGATAGCGTAAGGTGATGGGAGGAAGATATGTACTGGAAGTTAGCAATTCAAAATATCCGCAGAAGCCTGCGGGATTATATCATTTACTTTGTGACGATTACCTTGACTGCGGCATTGATGTACTCATTTTTGGCATTGGGCTTTTCATCAGATGTTCTTGCTATGGCAGAAAATATGTCGATGCTGACTACTGGAATTTTGCTTATGTCAGCTCTGGTTGCTTTTATGTCCTCGTTTGTGATCGGTTATGCGATCCGCTTTATGCTGGGACGACGGAAAAAGGAGTTTGCAACCTACGAATTGATTGGCATGGAAGCAAAGACAGTACGGAATTTGTTCCTTGCTGAAAACAGTATCATCGGCACTGGGGCCTTTCTGCTTGGTTCTTTGGTTGGCACAGGGCTTTCCGGATTGCTGAATCAGGTGGTAAAAAATATCTTTGAGGTGCCGCATACCTATCAGGTTTCCTTTTCTCTCCAGGCATGGGCAGTAACATTTTTGTTTTTTGCCTTGATGTATGGTTTGGGGATGTTTCGGGCGGCAAAGATTATCCGGCATCAGAAAGTAATCGATTTGCTGTATGATAACCGCAAGAATGAAGAATACCGTTTCAAATCATTCCGCCATAGTCTTTTGGTAGTATTGCTTTCAATAGCCGCAATGGTTGCAGGCGTGATTTTGCTTGGGCGGATGCTTCAGACACAAACCAATGAAGCATTTTTCTACCTTGGCGGAGCCTGCCTGCTCATTCTGGTGGGTGTTTACGAGCTGCATCGCCAGATACCTCTTTTGCTGCACCGATTTGCAAAACAAAATTTGCGCCATAAGTACAAAGAAGAAAATCTGTTCTTCCTGGGGCAGATTGGGCGGCGCATCCATTCTGCTGGCCGGACAATGGCTGTGGTGGCAATCCTGTTGACCATATCCCTGGCAACCATGTTTGTGGGGCTTACCATGGGGGCAGGCTACAAAGCCAATATGAAAGCCTATTATCCCTATGATGCAGGCGTAGCGATTGATGCACCTTTGGAAAAATCCAGCATGGATTCCATCGTTTCCTTTACAGAGGAGCATTGTGGAGTCGAGGATTCTGTGAGCTATTATCTGTATGCGGTTCCTGAAAAATCTATCGAAGCCTTGTCCTTGTCCGACTATAACCACCTGCGTGAAATCCTGGGGCTTTCTCCTGTTGTCATGGGCAACAACGAATTTTTGGTTCATTGTGATACATGGAACTATATGGACGGAATCCGGCAGGGATTGAAGCAGCAGCCGGAGATCACATTAAATGGTCGAACCTTGACTATTGCAGAGACACCGATTCTGACGGAGCCGATGGAGCAGTATCAAATGGCCGGAACGAAGGGATATGTACTTGTTCTGCCGGATGAAGCAGCTTCACAATTAGTCGGAGAAAAAATCCGTCTGGCGATGAAACTGGAAGATGGCGGATACCCGGAATTGAAAAGCGACTTGAAGCAATTCCTGAACAGTGGGAAATGGCAGCCGGAATTGCAGTCCGGTCAACAGCTCCCAGAAAAAGTAACGATGGGTGTTACAGTAAAGGCGTGGGGTGTTGCCAATTCGCTGACTGGATTTACAGCCATTTCGTTCAGCGGATTGTATTTAAGCATTATTTTTATCATTCTATCCTGCTCGGTTCTTGCATTTGAGCAGCTTTCTGCCATAGACAAAAACCAGAAGAATTATGCAGTCATTGACCGTTTGGGTGTACCGGGTCACAGGCAGGCTTCCCTGATACGCAGGGAGCTGTCCACAGTATTTTTGATCCCACTGCTATTCCCTCTTTTACTGACGGTTTTGCTGATCACAGGGGCACAGTTCTTTTTCGGAGAAGCAATCTTGCAGCAGGGACTTGTACCTCTTTATGGTCTGGTGACGATCCTGCTATTCTGTGCAATCTACCTGACCTATTTTGGTGCAACAATGTTCTTATTCAAACGGGTTATTCTTCGGCCTGAAATGAGATAAAAATTGAATTGCTACAAAAATGAAGCAATTCCGCCTGTTTTCTTGCCGAAAAAGAAAGTAGTTAGGAGATTTCTGCAACATTTGGCCTTTATCATAGAGTAATAAATTAGAAATGCTGATACCTTACACTATGCAAAGGAGTGGATTACTATGGCAAACAAAGAAAAGCGCTTTGAAACAATCTATACACAGGGAACTTCCTTGAGTATTGTTGTAGACACCGAAACAGGTGTAAACTACCTTGTCCATGATACGGGGATTACCCCTTTGCTGGATAAAAACGGAACAGTCGTTATTACTGAAATAAACAAGTAAACTTTATATTGGTTGCAGGGTATCAGCATTCTAATTACGAATAAGGGAGGGACATATGGGAAAAATCTTTGTATTGTCGGTAACAGACCATGAAGAATACATACTTAGCAGAATTATGGAGATTATTGCAGCCGAGCCAGGATTTGACCATATTGTGTCATCTCACCCTTGTAATACTCTTGTTTTTCCGGGATTGGAGCTTCGCTTGAAGGAGAGAACGGTACACCGAAACGGCGAGTTAATTTCTATGACCCATCGGGAATTTGCGACATTGGTATACTTGGCAAACCACCCGTCCTGGGTATTTTCTGCCGGGCAGATTTATGAAGAAGTATGGGGTGAGGATGGTGAAAACTGCGGAACAGCCGTTGCCAGCGTCATTGGTCAGATCCGCAGAAAACTGACACCGGATATGCCGAAAGCGGGTTATATCCGTACTGTTTTGGGGAGCGGATACAAATTTGAAGTTCCGCAGGGTATGGCAGAATAGAACAATCAAATATATATTAGCTGCGCACATTATGAAGCAGCCAAAAGCGGGAAACCTTTATGATGGGTCTCCTGCTTTTTGTTTTCATAAAAATAGTGTGTGATTGTTGAGAATAGGCGTCATATAGGCGTAAAGGATATGTATAAAGCAAAAAGGAGGCATTACATATGCTTATTGGCGTTGATCATGGCAACAAACAAATTAAAACGGTTCATTGCAACCCCTTTGTGTCCGGTCTTAAGCAGAGTGTCACCCGTCCCTTTGGACAGAATGTGCTGAGGTATCAGAATACCTACTATACGCTGTCTACTGAGCGGATTCCTTATCGGAAAGATAAAACGGAGGACGATCGCTTCTTTATCCTGACCCTATTTGCTCTGGCTGGTGAGATTGAAGCGAGGGGAGCATATTCCTCAGAGGTTCAGCGTATCCAACTGGCAGTAGGGTTGCCGCCGGCACACTTTGGCGCCCAGGTGGAGCGGTTTATACAATACTTTGGGCAGCGGGGAATGGTAGAATTTGAGGTGCAGGGCAAGCCGTATTCCATCTATATTGAAGATGTGGCCTGCTTTCCACAGGCATATGCAGCGGCGGCCACCATGCTTCACGCGCTTGTTGAAGAGCCAAAGGCGGTAATTTTGGATATTGGTGGGTTTACTGCTGACTATCTGCTGATGAAAAACGGAGAGATTGACCTTACCTCCTGTGATTCGTTAGAAAATGGCGTGATCCTGTTGTACAATAAGGTGCGTTCAAAGGTGAATTCGGAGCTGGATCTGTTGTTGGATGAAGGAGATGTGGATGCCATACTGATGGGAAAAAAGACTCAATATCCGGATGCAGCCATACGGCTGACAGAACAGATGGCGCAGGAATTTATCAATGACCTGTTCAGCACGCTGCGGGAGCGAATGTTGGACTTGCAATATTGCAAGGTAGTATTTGTAGGCGGTGGCGCCATTCTTTTGAAGCGGCAGATCGAAACTTCGGGCAAGGTGGGAACACCATTCTTCGTACCGAAAATCAATGCAAATGCGGATGGCTATGAGTATCTGTACCGGATTGAAACAGCAGGCAGGTGATGGTATGGGCGAGAAAAAAGAACGAGGACGGTTTACGCTGCGCTTTAATGAGGGCGATCCCATACACGAGACTGCCATTGGATTACTGGAGTTACAGAGTCCCCGCACAAAAGCGCAATATGTGGCAAATGCAGTGGTCTACTATAATGAGCACTTTGGGCAGGAGCCGCAGCCACTAAATGCTTCTATTATCAGCAAAGAAGCGGTAGTGGCTATCGTCAAAGAGATTTTGCGGCAGGAAGGTATGGGACAGGAAAAAGCAAAAGAGCAGGCGATCACAGCCAGATTGGTTGAGGGGCCCGTAGCGCCTGTGATGCCTTCAACTGCACAGGAAGTGGACGATGATTCGGAAATGGACGATAGGACACGCAGACTGATTGCTGGTGCCTTGTCTGCATTCCGCAGCCGGGGATAATCAAAAGAGGCATGGGAGCCAGCGATGCTCCTATGCCTCTTCCTGTATGGCCGCGATAAAACTGTCTAAAATATCTTCAAAATGCCTGTATTGTTTGGGTGTTAGTGTGGAAATCTTCTCCATAAGAAGGGAGGAATCTGTTTCTGTGATGACGCCTCGCAACAAATACTCGGTGCTGATGTGAAGTGCATCACAGACTTTGAGGATCGTCTCAGGCCGCATAGCCTTTTGACCCAATTCTGCGGTGGAGATGGTCTGTGGTGTGACATGAGCCAGCTCTGCCAGAGTTTCTTGGGTCATATTTAGTTGTTTCCTCCGGTCGAAGATCCGTTTACCCATATCTTTCAGTAGATTTTCCATGCGTCACCTCCATGCTATAGTTACATTTTATCCGCTATGACATGGATTATTAAGCGGTCATGGTTGATTCATCTCGTCCATGGCAAGTATAATATGCAGAGGAGTACGCCAGGAAAGGAGAATTATATGAACAGTTTTTCGTGTGTGATTACAGGTCACAGACCGACCAGATTTAAGTTCAAATATAATGAAAAGGATAAACGCTGCCAACGGATTAAAAAGTGTCTGCAGGAGCAACTCATACGACTCTATCATCAGGGAGTACGATGCTTTTGGGTTGGAGGAGCAATGGGCGTTGATATGTGGGCAGCGGAGCTCCTGCTACGTATGAAAGAGCAGCAAGCGTATCAAGATGTGGAATTGTGTCTGGCTCTCCCTTTTGAGGGTTACAATGCAGACTGGGATGACTGGCACCGAAAGAGGATGGATTTTATTTGCAGATATGCTGAGAAGGTCTTAGTGCTGGGCGAAATGCCCTCAAGCGAAAGCTATAAGAAACGCAATTACTATATGGTGGAGCAGGCCGGGCATATGATAGCTGTCTATGATAATGCACACAATATGCGGTCCGGAACCCAGCAGACGGTCAACTATGCCAAGAAGAAAGGACTCCAGATCATTTATATCCATCCAGATACAGCCCAGGTAACAGAGGAAGATATAACTAAAAAATAAAGGAAGGGCTCTAAAGCGGGACACTGAGAGAGGTTGAAAAGCAGTGTGTCCGTTTTAGAGCCTGTTTTGTCATATAATGTCGAATGATTTTCTTTTTACTCGAAAGCGACTCCAATGCTACTCCAAAAGTTTCCGAAAACTGTCAGTTACACTGTAATTATGGCAGTGATCCCAAAACCAATGAAAACTCGATAAGTGGAGGTGGGGGGATGAGATCAGTACAGTACCCAATGAAAATCGGAAGAAGAGGGTGGTCTTTATCCTGACAATAAGGATGAAGGCCGCCTTTTGTTTTAATTTCATAGATTCATAGAATAGTTGGAATAGCATTTGAAAAAAGTATTATTTCACAATTTAACAATTATCAGCAGGGCGGCAGCGTTGCGCTGCCATATCGCGAAAGAAAGGGGATGATGCAGGCCGCCTGTGTGCCGTCCGCATAACTGCGGACAGGGAGTAACGATGTTATGGAAAAAGGATTCCACAACATCGAGCAGTTCATTGCTTTCATAACTCCAGGACACACGGCTTTTCATGAACGGCTCTCAATAGGGGTATATCGTCGAGGCAGGACGAGAGAGTTTTCTCCACATAAGGAAAAACCTCCACCTGCTCGGATGGTATCTATTGAACTGCTCGATGCAGCAATTCAGGGAACAGCTGGTTTTGTCCATTGGTACAAAGCTGGCTGTTTTTGTTTATCACAGCCAGGTTTTGTCCGGTGCAGGTCACCGCCAGAAGCTCAGGAAATTCATAGAAATTCTTGAGACTTTTGGAGGTAAAGCCATGTGGCAACGGAACAATGGACAGGCAGAAGATGACCTGCAATTCAGGTTTACAGCATATTTAGTTTCGGCGGTCAAGCGCCGCAGAAAAGATTATTTGATCCAGCTTTATAAGCGCAGCAGTATAGAGAGTACTGTGGAAGTGGTCTATGAGTCCGAACCAAGCTCAGAGGAAGTGGTTTTAGACAAATTGCCGCTTATGGATGTCATTGAAAATGGAGCGCTTCTGGAGGCACTTCAGAAACTCAATGAACGGGAGCGCCAGATCTTTCTGGCTCGAACGCTGGAGGAAGAAGATTTTGAAACTCTGGGAGTAAAGTTTGAACTGTCCTACAAAGGGGCAGCTGCGCTTTACTATAGGACGATTCAGAAAATCAGAAAGAGCATTGAAGGAGGTGACAAGAGATGAATTTTGAATGTCTGCTTCTCAGCGCCAAGGCGGGAAACGAGGATGCCATTACGACGATTTTGCAGATGTATCGACCATTGCTGCTCAAGTATGCCATTATTGATGGTGTGCTGGATGAGGATTTGTACCAGGAATTGAGCATTATTTTGTTGAAGGCGATTAAGTTGTTTAAGATTTAAGTCAATGAGAAAGGCTCCGAGATCATTATGGCCTCGGAGCCTTTCTTGCTGACTTAAAATGGAGAACTGTTAAATTTATATCCGCTGCCCAGTACAGTCCGGATATAACCGCCCTTCGGCGTATCCGGTGTCAACTTGCGACGGATCTGACCGATTACACTGGCAACAGCGGTACCGCAGTGTTCACCGTCCGCAGCCCACACAGCCTCATAGATTTGGCTGGCAGAAAAGACCCAGCCAGGATGGCGAGCCAGATAAGCAAGGACAGCAAACTCATGATGAGTTAGTGTAACAAGTTGACCTCTGCAGAATACTGCCTGCTCCTTCAGGCGAATCTCAAGCTCCGGAAAGGGGAGAGTGTCATCCGAGAGTGGGAGAGCAATATGGTCAAGCTCTGGTTCGTCTGCAAGGGCTTCCATAATTTTATTGAGTATGTGTTCTTCATGGTCTGCAACGGATAATATTAAAAATTTGCCCATATTGTTCACATCCTTTCTTCTCTCTATATGAATAAGCAGTGGTCTTGTTTTTGGTGAAACCTAAATGAACTGGGGGATAGTATCAGAGCCGTTTCTGTTTATAAAAGGTTGCTGAACACGAAGACTTCAAAATTTTGAGAATGGCGCTATTTGCTCTTGTGTTTACCACCTTACTCGGAATTGAATTTATAACCATAGCCAATTACTGTTTTTATATACTCGTGTCCCATGCAATATGGCTTTAGCCTTTTTCGTATTTGAAAAATCGTGTTTTCCACTGCATGCAAATGGTTATTTGTGGGTTCATGCCAAATCTGTTCATAAATCTGTTCTTTTGTGAATGCGGTTTGAGGAGATTGCAGTAACAGATAAAGGACTTCAAATTCGTTTGTTGATAAATAAACTTCCTGCTGTTCTAATATTACACAATGCCGGTTAACATCAATGTGTAAGGTGTGATTTGTTTGCTTTAATCCTCAAAATTCTTGTGCCATTGTCCGGTCATTCGCAATTTGTTCAAGCAGCAAGGATAATTCATTAAATTTTCTAACTTCCCTCAATTTCTTATATAGGTTGACAGTTATCGTACACCCATATATATCCTTATCAAAATCAAAAATATATGTTTCGATTGAAACAAAGCTATCATTATCAAGTGTAGGGCGCGTCCCAATGTGGGTAACACCGTAATATCTCTTATCGCTTAAAAGAATATCTGCCACATATACTCCTGTCTTTGGCAAAAAATCTTTTTTTTCGATTGCTATGTTCGCGGTAGGTGTCCCCACATGCTTTCCAATACCTCGGCCATGTATAACGGTTCCTGTTAGTGTGTAAATAGGCTCATTTAGTTTTTCTTTCATTTCGATCCTCATATAATCCCATTCATTGACAGGATAATCAAAACACAAGTTACAATAATAAAACTTGCCAATATAAGCAGACCAGTATGCTTTTGTCT
>UQEW01000023.1 GCA_900540145.1 uncultured Eubacteriales bacterium | reverse complement strand
CCGATGATACTTGGCGGGAAGCTGCCTGGGAAAGTAGGTCGTTGCCGGTTTTTATGGCCCCATGGTCAAGCGGTTAAGACATCGCCCTTTCACGGCGGTAACCCGGGTTCGATTCCCGGTGGGGTCACCATCAGTGTTATGAAAGGAATCATCGATTCCTTTTTTTATAATTTATGACGATGTAAATTTTCGGACAACTTCATTCTATAATAATTAAACGCAATTTTATGCGCGATTGGCGGAATTGGCAGACGCACTAGACTTAGGATCTAGCGGGCGACCGTGGGGGTTCAAGTCCCTCATCGCGCACCATATGAGGACGATAAAAAAGATATTGTCCGCGAAAACCCCGATTTCATCGGGGTTTTTTCGTGTCTGAAAGCGGTTTTCGAACTTTTCCACAGCGATATTGACAAAAGGGGTTAAAAAGGGGTATAATAAATACAGAATCGGAGGAGCCGCACATGGAAAAGCAGAAAATCTTAAATCAAATTACGGAGCTGACCGAGCAGATCGGCATGCTTCCGAAAGGATACATTTCAAAGAAAACCATCAGTGGTAAAGCCTACTATTATCACCAGTGGTCAGAGGGCGGAGTCAAGCAGAGCCGGTATCTGCACGATGAAGAAGTAGAGCCGCTTGCTGCAAAGATTGAACAACGGAAGGCACTGCAGACAAAGCTGCGCGGTCTGAAAGCAGGCTCGACTGCAGCAAGGAAAAAGAAAAATGAGGCAAGCAGCTTGAAGTGTACGCTTATGCATAAAAGGGTGAAAGTGGCGGAACTGGAACTTGACGATGCCACGGGCATTATTCAGAAAATCGGTGCGGTATATGCGCCAGAGCATCTGCCTGTCGGCGTACCGGAACGCAAGGGAGTCACCGACCGGGCGGCGCTAAACGAGTGGTGGACAGACCGTTCCATCCCAGATAGTCGCTCCGGTGTGCGTGAAGCGGTGGAGGTGCTTGAAATCAGCAGTACTAAAATGCTGTTGGTGCGCTGCTTTGGGCTGAGCCTGTCCGATCAGTATTGGATCTGTCCCGAAGGGTCTGACCTGACATGGGAAAGCATTAACTTCTTTGAAAACGGTTTTTCAGAGGATATCGGCGATATCCTATTTGGAGAAAATAAGAAGAGAGACCCGCTGGATTTCAGCTCTCCCGACAATACATCGGATGGCAATTTGAAAAAACGATGGAAGATCATAGATGGCAAGCGCTGCCTGATCAAAGGCGGCAGCAACCCGTTCAGGCAGCAGCCCTTTAATGAGGTGATTGCCGCAGGACTTATGGAACGCCTTGGTATCCCTCATGTGCCCTATTCTGTTGTCTGGAACGGGGACTCCCCTTACAGCGTGTGTGAGGATTTCGTTACCGAAGATACCGATCTGGTTCCGGCAGGGAGAATCTTTAAGACTAAGAAAAAGGATAACAGAGATTCGGTCTATCGGCATTTCGTGAACTGCTGTGAAGCGCTGGGTATACGAGACGCTGTTCAATTCCTAGACCGGATGATCGTGATTGACTACATTATCGCTAATGAAGATCGGCATTTTAATAACTTCGGGGTGCTTCGAAATGCCAAGACGCTGGAATGGATTGGCTTTGCACCTATTTATGACAGCGGCTCCTCTCTCGGCTATGACAAGATGCCAGCACAGATGCGTTTGGAAAAGGAAATTGTCTGTAAGCCTTTCAAAAGGCAACATGCGGAGCAGATAAAGCTTGTTTCCGACTTCAGCTGGCTCGATTTCGATAAGCTGTCTGACGCGAAAGAGTTGATCGAATCTGTGCTGACATGTGGCGGCGCGGGGGAATATATTGGCGAAAGCCGTATCCGTGCCATCATCAGCGGTGTACAGCAGCGGATTGAGAATCTGTTTCGTCTTGCCATGGATCATACATCAGCGCAGGCGGCCTCTACAGAAGACGATGTGGAAGAAGACATTGCCGAAGACTATACAACCAAAATGGAACTGTAGGTTAAAACTGATAAAAAGTAATCAGCCGTTTTGCAGACAGTAGAACGGCTGATTTTTTATATATTTTATTTTAAAGTAGGTTATTTGAAACAGCAATACATTTCAAAACTTTCGGAGGAATAGAATATCTTGCGGTATATCTGATGCTGGATTGTTTGTAAACAGCATGCTTGTCAGGAGGCCCTCAATAACACAAACAGATTGTAGCTTTATTTTAAATATATTATATATACACAAGAAGGGATATTCTTTAAACCGGTCTGCAATGACAGTCGAAAACAGTCGACAAAGCTTCATGACTGATGACTTCAGGTGCTGGCCATATCAGGACCTGTTGTCAGGAACACGCATCAGAGCTTTGCATGTAAGCCGGTCGATGTTTCAGTATGAACCATGTATACACGCCAAATCCCAACTTGGCGTATTGACAATAATATTGTATTGGGTTAAAATTAATCATGTATGTAAGCAATCTTTGTTGAAAAGATTGTCAATTTTTTTGGTATTATAAGTGCGTTTTACGCGCTTTTTTAAACTGATGAGATAATCACGCTGCATGCTCTGGGGCGAGGATGAGCATTGCGCGTTCAATTGGGAGGGATGCTATATATGATAAAAACTCTTGCACGAAGCATACGCGAGTTTAAAAAACCCGCTATCATAACGCCGCTTCTCGTAGTTGTAGAAGTGGTTTTAGAATGTATTATCCCGTTTGTTATCGCCAATCTTGTAAACGAGATGCAGGCAGGATGTGATATGGGGACTATAGTTCATTATGGGGTGCAGCTTTTGATAATGGCGGCATTGTCACTTGTTTTCGGAGTAGCGGCTGGAAACACGTGTGCTACCGCTTCAACGGGGTTTGCGCGCAATCTGCGTAAAGATATGTTTTACAGGATTCAGGATTATTCCTTTGAAAACATCGACAAGTTCTCAGTATCCAGCCTTGTTACACGTATGACTACGGATGTTATCAATGTACAGATGGCATTTATGATGATAATCAGAGTAGCTATCAGAGGACCGCTTATGATGATATTCTCTTTTATCATGGGATTTGTCATGGGAGGCCGCTTGGCTTTGATTTTCCTTGTAACAATACCTCTGCTCACCATAGGCCTGGTGCTGGTTATTAAAAAAGCGACGCCGATTTTCCGCAGAGTGTTCCGCAAGTACGATGCTCTCAACGACTCTGTGCAGGAAAACGTACAGGCTATGCGTCTTGTAAAAAGCTATGTAAGGGAAGATTATGAAAAAAAGAAGTTCTCCAATGCTGCGGAGGATGTATGCAGAGACTTTACAAAAGCTGAGAGAATAATGGCTTTAAACAGCCCGATGATGCAGTTCTGTGTATATGCTGGTATGGCGTTTGTACTGTCCTTCGGTTCTTATGTGGTAATAACCACACAGGGTACGGAAGTAGCGGTCGGACAGATGTCTTCCATACTTACATACAGCTTCCAGATACTCATGAGTCTGATGATGCTTTCCATGGTATTTGTAATGATAACAATGTCTTTGGAGTCGGCTGAGCGTATCGTCGAGGTGCTCAGCGAAAAGAGCAGCTTGACAAGTCCTGAAGATGCAATTACGGAGATTAAAGATGGCTCCATTGATTTTGAAAACGTCAGCTTTAAATATTCTGAAAAGGCAGAGCGTATGGCTCTTGAGGGCGTCGATCTACATATAAAATCAGGTGAGGTCATAGGCATCCTGGGAGGTACGGGATCGTCCAAGACTACGCTGGTCCAGCTGATACCAAGGCTGTATGACGTGACTGAAGGGGCTGTCAAAGTAGGCGGCGTAGATGTGCGTCGATATGATCTGGATACTCTCAGGAATAATGTGGCCATGGTGCTGCAGAAAAACGTGCTTTTCAGCGGTACTATCAAGGATAATCTTCGTTGGGGAAATCCTAATGCCACCGATGAAGAGATGGTCAAAGCCTGCCAATTGGCTCAGGCTGACGAATTTATACAGCTTTTTCCCGACAAATATGATACGTGGATAGAACAGGGAGGGGCTAATGTTTCCGGAGGGCAGAAGCAGAGACTGTGCATCGCCAGAGCACTATTGAAAAATCCTAAAGTGCTTATTCTTGATGATTCCACCAGCGCTGTGGATACCAGGACCGATTCTTTGATACGTCAGGGTTTTCGTGAGTTCATACCTGACACTACTAAGATAATCATTGCTCAGCGTGTTGCTTCTGTTCAGGACGCCGACCGGATTATTGTGATGGACGGAGGACACATAAGTGCTATAGGAAGTCATGATGAATTGATGAGAACCAGCGATATTTACCGAGAGGTTTATATTTCTCAGAATAAGGCAGGTGATGAAGATGGCGAAGAATAAAAAAGAAAACATGAATGTACAGCGCTCTACGACGGCCAGAGGCCAGAGAGCTCCAAAGGGCGTACTGAGAAGGCTGATTCGTACATTGTTTGAATTTTATCCGGTGCTTTTGCCTGTAACTATGGTGTGTATCATCATAAACGCCGTCGTCAGCGCGGCTCCAGCTGTTTTTCTGCAGAATGTCATAGCGGTAGTGGATGAAAGCTACAAGAGTGGAGACTGGTCTTCAGTTTCGACACAGATACTCACCTATGTGGCAATCTTGGCGGTAATGTATATAATAAGCTTGATAGCCGGTACTTTTTACACCCAGATGATGGCAATAATAACGCAGGGCTCGCTTAAGAAGCTTCGTGAAAAAATGTTCAGCCACATGCAGGAGCTGCCTATCAAGTATTTTGACACCAACGGTCATGGCGATATCATGAGTTATTACACTAACGACGTGGATACTTTGCGTCAGCTGATAAGCCAGAGCTTGCCGCAGATAACTATTTCAGCGATAACGCTGTTTGTAGTATTCTGCATAATGGTATATTACAGTGCGATTCTAGCTCTCCTCATAGTAGCGGGAGTTATAGGTATGTCGTTTGCTGCTAAGGCTATCACCAATCGTTCTTCTAAATATTTTCTGCGCCAGCAGGTAACGCTGGCAAAGGCTGAAGCGTTTATGGAAGAAATGATGACGGGGCAGAAGGTCATCAAGGTTTTCTGCCATGAGGAAGACGCCAAAAAGGATTTCGACAAAGTAAACGTCGAGATTTATTTCAATGCTAGAAACGGTAACCGCTTTGCCAACATTCTAATGCCTCTTTTGGGCAACATAGGCAACGTAATGTATGTTGTAGTTGCTCTTGTAGGAGGAGCTTTGCTGCTTACTGATATACCTAATATAAGTTTGTCCGGAATGGCATTCAGCATCAGCATCGTAGTGCCTTTCCTCAACATGACCAAGCAATTTGCGGGGGCCATAGGTCAGGTTTCCAATCAGATAAATATGGTCATCATGGGTCTAGCAGGCGCTCACAGAATTTTTGCATTGCTGGATGAAGAGCCTGAAAGCGACGATGGCAAGATAACTTTGGTTAACGCTAAGGAAAATGAGGATGGAAGCTTAAGCGAGTGTGAGGAGCGTACTCATATATGGGCATGGAAGCAGTGTAACGACGATGGGTCGACCACGTATACGCGTCTGCGCGGTGATGTGCGTTTTTATGATGTCAACTTTGGTTATACCCCTGAAAAGACCGTGCTCCACGATATTTCTTTGTATGCAAAGCCGGGACAGAAGTTGGCTTTTGTCGGCTCCACAGGCGCCGGCAAGACAACCATTACCAACCTTATCAACCGTTTCTATGATGTGACTGATGGTAAAATATGTTACGACGGAATAGATATAGATGATATTAAAAAAGACGATTTGCGCCACAGTCTCGGCGTAGTATTGCAGGATACCAACCTGTTTACAGGTACAGTAATGGAGAACATACGTTACGGTAAGCTGGACGCCAGCGATGAAGAGTGCATAGACGCTGCCAAGCTGGCAGGAGCTGACGACTTTATCAGACGCTTGCCGGAAGGATATAATACCATGCTCACCAGCAACGGTGCCAACCTCAGCCAAGGGCAGAGACAGCTTTTGGCTATAGCAAGGGCTGCTGTTGCGGATCCTCCTGTAATGATACTGGATGAGGCGACAAGCTCCATAGATACAAGAACAGAGGCTATTGTACAGCGAGGCATGGATGCTCTGATGCAGGGCAGGACTGTATTTGTCATAGCTCACAGGCTGTCCACCGTGCAGAATTCCAACGCTATAATGGTGCTGGATCACGGTCGGATAATTGAGAGAGGCACCCATGAAGATTTGCTTAAGCTGAAGGGAACATATTATCAGCTCTATACAGGTACGCTGGAGCTTGATTAAGGAAGATGTGGCGCTTATGTAGCGCTTGCGACGGCCTTGCGTCTCGCCGGGCAAACCGGCGAGACGCAAGGCTACTGCGGGATGAATAATATACAAATACGGAATTTCAGACTCACATTTTATATGTGTTATCTGAAATTCCGTATTTTGTTATCCGGCCGGATAAGCTTTTCCCGCTTTCGGATACGATGTTATCCGAGATTCGCAAATTGTTATCCGGCCGGATACGATTTCTCTATTTTCGGATAACATTTCTTAAAGAAAGTGCAGTAGCAGAAGGGAATCAATGGTAGTATTTTTAAAACAATTCATTCTCGCAATTAAAATAAAAAAATATTATCACCGATAAAAAAATGGGAATGAAAAATTAGCACTCAGCTATTGCGAGTGCTAACAAACTGTGGTATTATATAATCACAGAAGGAAAGGAGAGATAGGAAGACAGCCTACCGATCCTGAACATCCCTCAATCAATAAGGAATTTAATGAAGGAGTGATGATTTATGTTAATGCCTACAATTTTCAGAAGAGATTTATTTGATGATATGTTTGATACTCGTTTCAACGGATATCAATCAGCTGATTTGATGAGAACCGATGTTAAGGAGACAGAAACAGGATATGAAGTTTCTATCGACATGCCGGGAGTAAAAAAAGAAGACGTTAAGGCAGAGCTGAATGACGGATATCTCACTATAAGTGCTGAAGTAAACCAGGACAATGATGAAAAAGATTCAGACGGTAAATATATTCGTCAGGAACGGTACAGAGGTTCATTTAGCAGAAGCTTTTATGTAGGCGATGAAGTTGCGCAGAGTGACATCAAAGCCAAGTTTGAGGATGGAACCCTGATGCTGTTGGTTCCTAAGAAGGAATCTGCTCCGCAGATAGAAGAGAAAAAGTATATCCCAATTGAGGGATAGATTGAAAAGCTTTTAAAGCCGCTGACAAAAATTTGCCGGATATCTTCCGACCCCGCCGCTTCAGGCGCGGCGGGCAGCGGCACGCCATCATATTTTAAGGAGGAATTAGATATGTTTATGCCAACATTGTTTGATCGTGACTTTTTTGATGATTTTTTTGATGATCCGTTTTTTAACAACAAAGACATGCGTAAGCTGGAAAAGAAAATGTACGGTCACAGAGCCGAGAATATAATGAAGACCGATGTTAAGGAAAAAGATGATGCCTATGAAATGAAGGTTGAACTGCCGGGCTTCAAGAAAGAAAACATAAAGGTTTCTTTGGAAGACGGCTATCTTACCATATATGCAGAAAAAGGCAATACCGATGAAAACGAAGGTAAATTCCTGCGTAGGGAACGTTATGCAGGGGCGTGCAAAAGGACGTTCTACGTCGGAGATGAGATTCATGAGGATCAGATCAAAGCCGAGTTTAAGCACGGCGTTCTGAAGATCGATCTCCCTAAGAAAGTACCACAGCCTGAAATTGAAGAAAATAAATATATTGCAATAGAATAAGATGACGTTATAAAATCCGCTGGTGAGACAAAGACTCCGCCGACGGATTTTTCTTTTCTGCCGGTGAGACAAAGACTCAGTCGCCGGCTTTGCAAATTTTATTTTGTGCCTTCAGCTTTTTAACTTTCCTTACGAAGTCAGAAGTGCTCTTGCTGTCGTCAGAACTGCGATAATAAACACCAAATGGTACAGCTTCCGCTTCGGTTTCAATAACATTGCAATCATCGGAAGCCTCTTCAGAGAGGAAGATATCGGGAACTATTGTAAAACCGAAGCCGGCTCTTGACATGGCGACAGCAGACCTGATGCTTTCACAAAAGAATACGTCTTTAGGATGCTTTTCAGAAAGAATTTCCTTTTGCAGATGATCTACAGCGGGAAGTATGGATGCTGCATCCCAAATTATAATTGGATTTTTTTTGATATCTTCTGAAACGCCGGCGGCGCCCAAGGAAGAAAAATAAAGTAAGCGGCTCTTACAAATTTCTTTAAATGACAGATCACTTTTTTTATAAGATTCGTCTTTGAAGCCCATGGCGGCATCCAGAGAACCGTCAGCCGTACGCATGATGATTTCCGCTGCCGAAACGCTGAAAACGTAAGGATGGAGATCCGGACATCCGCTTTTTATCGCCTCAAGTACAGATAAAAGAAAATCGTTGCCTATACCGTGGATACAGCCTATGTTGTAAGGGGTAATATTGCAGGAATCGGGATTTTTAAATCGCTCCTCGGCTTTTTTTGCAATGGACAGTATGCGCTTTGCGTCCTCAAGAAAGATCTTTCCCTCATTGGTGAGGGCGACAGTTTTTGTACTGCGCAGCAGCAGCTTGCCTCCCAATTCATCTTCGAGGCTTTGGATCTGATGAGTGACAGCAGGCTGAGAAATGTTCAGCTCTTCCGCTGCCCTTGCGAAACTAAGATGTCCTGCCACAGATATAAAACATTCAAGCTGAGAAATATTCATGAATTCTATCTCCTTAAGATAACCGGTGTTCTAGTTGGCTGTTGAATCGATGTATTGAATAAAATTATAGCAAATTCGAATTAAAAAAGCTATCTTAAGTAAAATATATGTGTTAATGTATTATTGAAAGCAGCTGTTTTTTCAGCAGCAAAAGGAGGAGAGAACCATGTGCACAGCCGTAACATATAAAACAAAGGACTTCTATTTCGGGCGGACGTTGGACTATAAGTGCTCTTATGGGGAAGAGGTAGTCATATCCGCCAGAAATCACAAGTTCAGCTTCAGGCATGCAGGGGAAATGTCCGGCCATTATGCTATGGTGGGGATGGCCACTGTGGCGGAAGGATTTCCGCTTTATTATGACGCGATAAATGAAAAAGGTCTTTGTATGGCAGGGCTTAACTTTGTAGGAAACGCATCATATAAAAAGCGTGAAGAGGCAGACTGCGTTGACCTTATCATCAAAAACGCAAAACAAAGCAGCGACGGGATCATCGAGGTGGCGCAGTTTGAATTCATTCCGTATATATTAGGCAGATGTGCCTCTGTGGAAGAAGCCAGCGACTTGCTTACGAGGCTGCTCATTGTAGATACGCCTTTTAACAGTTATTTTCCTCCGGCACAGCTTCATTGGATAATAGCGTCTAGAGAAAGGGCGATAACCGTGGAGCAGGTGAGGGAAGGAGAGAAAATTTGCCTTAAGGTTTATGATAATCCTATCGGAGTGCTTGCCAACAATCCTGAATTTGATAAAAACCTTTTTCTGTTGAACAACTATATGGGATTATCGGCAGAGAACCCGAAGAACAATTTCTCCGATAGACTGGGGCTGAAAACTTATTGCCTGGGAATGGGAGCTATGGGGCTGCCGGGAGACTGGTCTTCTCAGTCACGATTTGTGAGGGCGGCTTTTGTCAAAGAAAATTCCGTATCGGGAGATTCTGAAGAGGAGAGTGTAAGCCAGTTTTTCCATATCATGGACACGCTGGCTCAGCCGAAAGGCTGTAATTCCATGGGAGAGGGAAAATATGAATTTACACTGTATACTTCGTGTTGCAATGCCGACAAAGGAATTTATTATTATACCACTTATGAAAACCGCAGGATAATGGCAGTAGACATGAAAAAAACCGATCTGGATGGCCGGGAGATAATACGTTGTCCGCTGATAAAAGAACAAAATATTTATGTACAAAATTAAATGTCCAAGCAGGAGAAAAAATGAAAAAATATATAGCTGAAATAGCCGGAAAAGACAGCGTATCTGCTGTAATAAAGTTCATGAAGGAAAACCCGGGTACGGTCGTGATACCTACTATAGTGTATACCGGCACGGAATACGGCGACAGAGAGTCGTATTATAATTCCGTCAGATTTCTTAAAGATAAGAGCAAAGAGTCGGGGGTTATGTGGGAAGATACGATAGAGTTGACAGATGGAGACTTCTGGAACGTTCTTTGCGCCAGATATCAGTATATGATAAATCAAAAATACGGGTTTTATACGCCATGCATAGCATGCCATCTCTTTGCCCATCTAATGAGACTGCCTTTGCTGAAAAAGGTCGGTGCTGAAGGGATAATAACAGGAGAGAGGCACTCTCATCAGGGTAAATTAAAGGCTAATCAGCATCCTATGACAATAGAATGCTTCAACAATATTTTCGAAAAGAACGGAATCAGGATGATAAGACCACTGGTAGATATAAGCGATACGCAGGTGGTAAACGGTTATATAGGAGACAGGGATATAATAGCCCATGCCAACGATATAAAATGTGTTTTGTCGGGAAATCTCAGGGGATTTGATCTCGATAAAAATCTTCAGGGACTTAAGCGCTATCTTGATGAGTTCCTGTTTCCTGTAGGCAACTGGTGCGCGGAAGAAATGCTCAAAGACAGCGGGGACGCAGCAGATGGGTCCGACTTACCGGAAAAGCTGGAAAAGAAGATAAAAGAGGTGCTGGCATGACAGATAACATATTATACAGAGGCAAGCTTTTTCAAGTGATCTCAAGGAGCAGACGGGCTAAGCTGACGGTGGATGGCAGAGAAATAACAAAGGAGCTTACCGTAGAGCTGGTCAGAAGACCTCCGGGAGTGAGAGCCATAATAAGAGATGGTCAAAAGCTTTTGCTAAACAGGGAGTTTAGATATGAACTGAATGATTGGGATTACAGGCTTCCGGGCGGTAAGGTATTCGACCGCCTGGAGGATTTTGAAAAAGCCATAGAAGAAAATACTATCGATGAGAATGCGTACCGTAAGCTGGCGGAGGAAGTAAGAGAAGAAGCAGACATAGAAGCAGAAGATTATGGATTATTTGAAGTCTCCGGATGCGGACTTACGGTAGAGTGGAATCTTTATTATTTTACAGTGGATAAATTTAAAATACTCCCTTCATTTTACGCCAAAGAAAAGCAGAAAAGCGAATACGAATACATAGAACATGTGTGGCTGGACTTTGCTCAGATAAAACAGCTTATACTGGACGGCCGCATCAGAGAGGACAGGAGCATTGCCATACTGTTTAAATATATGATGAAAGCAGACGGCAGGGCTAAAGGCGAGGCTCAGGCCGGCGGTGTGCGGCAAGCTGAAGAGGAGTAAGATGGATGAGAATTTGATATATCAGGTCCTCTCGGCGGTGGAAGAAATTCCTTGCGGGAGAGTGGCAACTTACGGACAGATAGCCGAGCTGGTAGGTAGAGATAATAATTCCAGACTGGTAGGAAAAATCCTTAGTATGGCTGAGAGGAAGAAGAGATAAGATAACAGGAGAAAGAGGATAGAAGATGCACGGACATGAGAATTTAAAAGGACTTACGAAAGAACAGCTGATAGATCTCATAGAGATTTATTCTAAAAACTGGCTGGCCATGGATGGACTCTGGTTTCAGTCATACGAGAAAGCGTACGGCATGGATGAAGCTATGGAAGCAGACATAGAGGTTTGGAGAAGGTTTACGGTTATCGAAGCTAAAAAAATCAAGAAATTCCTCGGTTTAGGTGAAAGGTCCGGCTTGGAAGGACTGTCTAAGGCACTTTCCCTGAGACTTTACGCCAATGTTAACAAGGATGAGATCATCATCGACGGCAACACGCTTACATATAGGATGTTGGAATGCAGGGTGCAGCATGCCAGGAGTGTAAAAGGTATGGGCTTTCACCCGTGCAGATCAGTAGGAATCGTTGAATACGGTGAATTTGCCAAAACCATTGATGACAGAATAGAGTGCAGATGTTTAAGCTGTTTTCCAGATGTTACAGATGACACATGTCATTGCTCGTGGCTGTTTACTTTGATGGAATAGAGGATGACGGAATGAAGGATGTAACAGGTGCGAACCGTATTTTATTAAAAATCCGGTGTCAAATAGCCCTGATGCGGCTTCGATGTTGTAATTTTTTTGATTTTTAAGATTTCATGCAACATTTTTTTGAGAATGTTGCATGTTTTTTTGTTTTTTTAAAATAATGCAACATTTTTATAGTCCGCATACCTGCTCCATCCACCTGGTCCGCCCGCTGCAACATAACAGCGCAGACACGCCGTATACGAGACTCATCACCTAATCACAGATCACCCAATCACAGATCGCAGGTGTTAATATGACCAAAGCAGGGCATGATAAAAGTTATGATAAAGAAACAGTAAAAGTATCAAAATGAGCAAAGCGACACTAATACGAAAGAGATGCTCACAAAACAGGAAGAAAGGAAAATATGATGGATAAAAAATACGATACGATCGTCGTTGGGGCAGGACTGGCAGGACTGTCATGCGCATATTATATGACATCAGCAGATAAAAAGGTGCTGGTGCTGGAGTCACACTCCTATGCTGGAGGTCGCACCTCGTCCTTTTGCGATAAAGGAATGAAGGTGGAGTCGGGGCTTCACAGATATATAGGCTATTATTCTGAATTGCCTAAACTTTTGAACAAGTGCGGAGTTGACATAGATAAAATGGTTACATGGGAAGAAAAGGTGGACATTCTGGTAAAAGATAAGAACAAAAAAGTCGTGCTGGGATTGGCGCCTGTTTCGGGATTCAAAAAGACTGTCAGAGGGCTGACGGAAAATCAGAAAAGCCTTACTACCAGAGATAAGCTTTCACTGGTGCCGTTTTTTCTCTGTGGATTTTCCAATTACCTGGTGTCCTACGACCTGGACAATTATTCGGTAACCGAGTACGCTGACAAGCACCACGTTACGGAAAATGCCAAGAGGCTCATACTGGAGCCTTTGAGCAGTGGAATCTTTTTTATGCCGCCGGAAAATTATTCGGCCTACTGCTTTTTTGGCCTGTTTGCTCCTGCCCTGGCAAAATTTTATAAGATGAAGATAGGAGCTTTTCTCGGCGGAATGACTGAAATCATGGCAAACCCGATAGTTAATAAGATAAAAGAGCAGGGAGGAGATTTTTATTTCGGAGAGCCGGTGGAAACAGTTATAGAAAAAGACGGGCGGATTATAGGAGTCAGAACGAAAGGCGGCGAAGAATACATCGCGCCAGTAACAGTGATAGCCGCTTCGCTGTCAGCTGCCAGAGATATACTGATGCCCCTGAAAAACAGAATAGAACTGAAGGCGTTTTTCAGCCTGCCGAGCATGTCAGCATGTACCATGCAGCTGGAACTTAACGAGCCTGCTTTGAAAAAAGATATTACGTCTTTCGGACCAGGGACGGATATGGTCAGTTTTGCTGAGCAGTCGCGGACAACTTTCAGAAATTCAAAGGGAAGACTGTCTGTAATATTGGGCAATGCTGATGAATATACAGACATGAGCAAGGAATGTGCCCTTGAGGCTGTAATCAGGCAAATGAACAGCTTAGGCGTTCATCTTGAAGGAAATGTCATCGATGCCAGAAAGGTGTCTGAAAAAGGAGAATTTTATTCTCTTGATAAAGGTAATCAGCTTATTAGGCCCTATCAGAAGACAGGCATTAAAGGTTTGGTGCTGGCAGGTGATTATACTAGAACTTCTTCTTTCGCTACAATGGAGGGAGCTGTTATTTCCGGGAAAAAAGCTGCTAGAGTTTCGATGAAAATGTGATATAATCTTTTTATTAAGGAGATTTGTTATATATGGATGAAAAAACCAATGTAATGAGAATGCTGGAGCAGAAAAAGATAAAATATAATCACTATTGTTATACAGATACAGGTGCCGTAAGCGGAGTTGAGGTAGCAGCTTGCTTGGGGCAAAATCCGGATTGTGTCTTTAAGACCTTGGTTACTGCAGGCAAAAGCAAACAACATTATGTATTTATCATACCTGTAGCAAAGGAGCTGAATTTGAAAAAAGCTGCAAAAGCAGCCGGAGAAAAGTCAGTGGAAATGGTAAAGTCAAAGGAGCTGCTTCCTTTGACAGGATACATACATGGAGGATGTTCGCCTATCGGCATGAAAAAGTATTTTCCGACATTTATAGATAAATCAGCTGAAGAATTGGATGCTTTCTGCGTCAGCGCAGGGAAGATAGGTTATCAAGTGGAGCTTTCGCTGGAATCCCTGCGAAAAGTCATAAGGGTAGATACAGCAGACTTGACATAGATATTAAAAGATGTAAGATGTAGTTAAAAAAGATGGCGGGAAAGGATGGACGGGCGCTTATATGTATAGGTATGGCTTGGGATATTTAGGTCAAGGGACGTCATATAATTTTATGTCGGCCTATTTTGTTGTTTTTCTTACCAATTGTGTAGGACTTAACTCCTCACTTGCCGGAACAATTTCTTCTTTGGCCCTACTGGTAGAGGTCATCGGAGGGATGATATTCGGCAATCTCTCAGACAATTGTCAATCTAAAATGGGTAAACGAAGGCCGTTCATGCTTATGTCCGGAATTGTAGTACCTATAATCTTAATTTTGATTTCTCATACGGTTCATGCGCAGACTTCAGTAACATTTGCATATTATTTAATTTTTGCCATACTGTTTCGCGTATTTTTTTCGTGCTTTGAAATTCCCAACAATGCTTTTGGCTCCGAGATAGCTACCGGATATGATGAAAGAACTAAACAGAGAACCGTATGCAGGTGGTTTTCCATAACAGGCAGCGGTATAGCTACAATAGTTCCGCTGCTCATACTGGAACTGGTTGGCGACAGCCAGGAAACAGGCTGGCAGATAGCCGGTATAATTATGGCTGTTGTCACGTGCGCAGCATGGATAGGATCTTTTGTACTTACAAAGAGATACAGTCATCAATATACAAAAGAGACTATAAGAAGGGAAAAACATAATGTTATAAAAGATATAATCTCAAACTATATTGAGCTTTTTAAACTGAAGCCTATGAAGCTGCTTATAATATATAAAGGCGCTTTTGCGTGTGCCTTCGCGTTATATAATATAGCAACGCTGTATTACCTCCAATACGCTCTCGGACTTGGAAATAAATATTCTTCTTATGTGTATGCATTTACCATAGCGGTATTCGCTGTAATGACACCTATAGTAGATAAAATGGCGCTTGCTACAGGTAAAGCCAATCAACAGATGTATACCATGTTAGCCGCCGGGATAGCGGGAGTTTTGGTATACATAATCGCTCCAAATACCATTGCAGGCGGAGTGATATACATAGGCGTGTTTGCCATAGTACAGACAGGATTTTGGCAGCTTTCCAGCGCTATATTTTATGATGTAATAGAAGTAGATGAATATGTCAACAACAAGCGGAGAGGCGGGGATATCATGTCGCTGGTATCAGTGCTTGGAACTTTAGTAACATCTATAATGGTTCAGCTGTTCGGTATATTTTTGGATTTGTCCGGCTTTGATGCGGCAGCGGAGTCACAGCCTGATTCAGTAGTTACATTTCTTGATATTGGGTACATACTGGTGCCGAGCATATGTTGTCTGGCGGGATTTTTAGCTCTCAAAGCTTTCCCTATTAATAAAAAAACTTTTGCTTCTTTGCAGAAAGCATTAGAGTTGAGAGAGCATGGGGAAAACTTTGATGAATATATGGAAGATATAAATAAGCTGATAAAATGATAGGAGGAGAGAATGGCTTTATTTGGGAAAAAGGGACGTCGGATTATTATTGATAACAGGATTTTAAAGAGCAGAAAAGACTTAAGCGATGATGACATATGGAGACTGCAGTTTAGAGCAAATTTGATGATAAAAGTGTCAAAGATCGTATCTATATGCGTTATGGCAGCTTTAGCATTATACATTCTAATATGGGACAGGGATATGCTTGCCAGAGGAAATTTAATAGAGCAACTGGTTATCGCTGTGCTGAGTATAGCTTTATGCGGAATAGGAGCTAATGAGCTTATTTATCAATTGATAGCAAAACGCATAGAAGGCTCATTTTGGACAGCCTACAGGCAGCAATATTTAATCAACATGGCAAGCTGCACACCGGGTGTGGATTTTGTGACATATAAAGAAGAACCGGGACTTTCATATGAGGAGATCAGAGCCAGCGTACTGGTACTGTGCAAATATGATAAGCTATGCAACAGTCAAGATTGCCTGTATGGAGAAATGTCAGGAGATAACTATAGAATAACCAATTTTAAAGCAGGCGTACCTAAACGTAAGGGAAACGGGAAGATGGGGGAACTGACGATTTTCCGTGGAATTTTAGGAATGATATGGGATGGAGAAAATAATCGCCTTTCAAAATTAGGATTCATGCAGATATTTTCAAAAGATTACAGCCCTAAGGTAGCTGGATTTACTGCAGAATATGAATTTGAGACTGGAATTGAAGATTTTGATGAAAACTTTAAAGCGTATGTAGAAAAACCTGATTTGCTTGATGATTTCTTCAACCAAAATCTGATAGACGCATTGAAAAAAATAGAAAATATTCTTAAATGTCCTTTTGCCTTGTCGTTTAACAGCGGCACGATGTTTATCGCCATAAATGGTTATCACGATATTTTTGAGGCAAAACTTGATGAAAGCGTTGCGGAGCAAAAAGAGGAAGTACAGATTCTGATAAATGCCATGGTGGCGGCAAAAAACGTTTATGATATTGCAAGAGAATAAAGCTGATACGGTCCTTGGTTCCATGTATACTTGTTAATTATTAAACTTTTTCCTTTATATTGAATGCGTTCTATGTTATTATATTTATGAAAGTTATCGTATTGTATTCAAGAAAGGAGAATTACATGGAAGAAAAGGGGAAAAAACCAAA
The DNA here is from genome assembly GCA_900540145.1 of uncultured Eubacteriales bacterium. Taxonomy (GTDB): domain Bacteria; phylum Bacillota; class Clostridia; order Peptostreptococcales; family Anaerovoracaceae; genus Fimisoma. Next base: position 12,178 of record UQEW01000023.1, on the reverse strand, counting down.
TAAACAGGAAATTCGGGGAAATGCTGATACTATCAAAAAGATAGATGCAAATGAGCTGGATATTCCTGAAGAAGTCAGACCGCCTCATCTTTATGAAGCAATTATTTCTTTTTTAGGCATCGTAGTAGTGATGTCAGTCGGCATAGTTGTATATGGTGTGGATCCTCATATACCTATGTTTGTAGGCGTTATAATAGCTGCTCTTGTATCCATAAAAATAGGATATAAATGGCAGGACATAGAAGGGATGATGATACATGGCATTTCAATGGCCATGCAGGCTATCCTTATCCTTTGTATAGTCGGAATGATGATAGGCGTGTGGATTCTTTCAGGAACTATTCCTACGATGATTTATTACGGGCTTAAACTTCTTTCGCCATCAATATTCCTTATAGCAGCAGTTCTTATATGCTCCATAACTTCACTTGCAACAGGCACATCGTGGGGAACCATGGGCACCATGGGATTAGCTCTCATGGGCATAGCTCAAGGTATGGGAATGCCTCTTGGACCTACAGCCGGAGCTATATTGGCCGGTTCATATTTTGGTGATAAGCTTTCGCCGCTTTCCGATACGACCAATTTGGCACCTGCCATGGCCGGTACAGATGTATTTACGCATGTTAAATATATGATAAAAGCTACATTAATATCATATATTATCGCTCTTGTATTCTTTGGCGTATATGGATTTATGCATGCTTCATCCGGCAATGTGGACACATCTCAGGCTGTTGTGATAATGGAGGGCATAAAAGAGCATTATAACATCAGTCCGGTTCTTCTTCTGCCTCCGCTGGTTGTAATTTTGGCAATCGCGTTGAAAATGCCGGCTATTCCGGGAATAACGCTGGGCGTTATAGCCGGGGCTGTTCTTGCTCCTATATTTCAGGGCAACCTTCCTATATGGGATCCGGATACATTGGAAATAGACCATATAGGCGCCAATTTGGGAGATATTCTTGCAATTGCAAGAAACGGATTTGTTATGAATTCCGACGTAGAGGCTGTAAACAAATTGCTGTCTAACGGCGGATTAATGAATATGGCCTCCTCCATATTGATGACTGTAATGGCTATGATGTTCGGCGGAATCATGGAGGGCACGCACCAACTGGAGACCATCGTCAACAGGCTTTTAAAGCATATAAAGAGCGGTCCTGCATTGATTGGAGCAACAGAAGCTACATGTATCGTTTCAAACGCTGTAATGCCTGAACAGTACATATCGATTCTGGTACCGGGAAGAATGTTTGCTCCGGCTTACAGGAAGATGGGCATACATCCTAAGAGCTTATCCAATGCGCTTGAGTCAGCCGGAACGGTTACATCGTGTCTGATACCTTGGAACACTTGCGGCGTTTATATCAAATCTACGCTTAATATTGACCCTATGATGTGGATACCATGGGCAGTGTTTAACTATGTACAGCCTATAGTTACGTTCTTGCTTTCATTCCCGAAAGTTACATGTACGAAGATGACTGAAGAGGAGCAGAAGAAAGCAGACGCCGGCGAACTTGTTTAAATCATTTATCAGAGCCCCTTTAAAAAGGGGCTCTGATTTTTAGGAATCTATTGGAATCTATCGGAAATATCAGTATGTAAGTTTAGTTACGATTTGCATGTTTTCCACATTTTCCAGGGCGAAAAGCAAATCGTATAAAGCATCTGCGTTTTCTTTACCTATTATACTTTCCGAGCACTTCAAATACTTTTCGTATATTTGCCGGTCTGACATAGGATTGGTCAGATGACCTACAGGATATATCTGTTCTTTTGAAATAGTTCTGCCATCGGTAGTTTCGATAGTCACCAAAGCAGGACCTACACCCATGTCTGAAGGAAGGTCATCATAATCAGTCTTGTTGTACATGGACGTTTTTTGTATTATATCCTGGACTTCAGGCTTGTATATGATATCCTTTGTGTAGTTCTCAGGCATGTTCTCAATGCCGTTCAAATATAAGCCTATTTGGAATCCTATGCTGAATTTGGCCTCTTCTCCGTTTTCCGGATAAGGAGTTACCAGCTCACGCATGGCAGGTTTGCTCATGCCAACGGTAATTTTCTTAATATCACAGGCTTTCAAGCTGTTGGATTCAATCAAATCTACTAAACCGTCAACAGCTCTGTGACTGCTGCTGCAAGAAGGGTAACGTTTGATAGCAAAACCAGGGGAGCAGACATCCCAGTCATTTCCCAAAGTATCGGCAAATTCTTTTCCGAACTCTTCAAAGCGATGAGCTGAGTATTCAAACAGATAGCCTTCTTTTCCGTCCAGTGCGCTGGCAGAAGCGTCAAATCCGATTTCAGAAAGCTGAGCAGCATGGACGCCGTCCTGCGCCGTTTTTCCTATATGAATGGATTTTGTAGCTGTACCGAAGTTTTCTCTGACGCCTGATGCCATAGAGGCGGCTATGCCTATGGAATTTATCAGCTTATCGCGAGATTGATCTAACAGATATCCGCATCCGGCTGCAGCACCCAGCACGCCGGTAATACTGCTGGCATGCCAACCTCTTTCGTGAAGGTACTTGGCGCAAATTCTTCCTATCTTACATTCAACTTCCGTGGCTATCAAAAAAGCTTTTAAAAACTTTTCGCCGCTGCAGCCGGTCTCTTCGGCTATGGCCAGAAGAGAAGGGAGGACAGCTATGGTAGGATGGCCTAAGTTGGATGATGAAGTATCGTCCAGTTCCAGCTCATGTCCGGAAATACCGTTGACGAAAGCTGCGTCCTTTGCCGTATATCCTCCGCCGAAACCGATTATAGTGGCAGAACCATCTCTGCCGGCCATATATTCGGCTTTTTCTGCGCAATGAGTTTTGCTTCCTATTATCATAGCTCCCATGGAGTCGATTATAGACCTTTTGGACAGGTAAAGCGCTTTCTCAGAGAAGTCTTTATTGTTCAGTATAAAATCAGCAAAGATTTCACTTAAAGTCATGATTATACCTCCGCGGCTATGGACTCTGCCATGGCCATAAGCTTGTTTGAAGCTTCTTTATCGGCATTGAGCCTTTCTTGCCATCTTTCTGTGAGTTCTTCAACCTTGTTCCATCCCAGGTCAATCATGTCCTGGACTCTTTCAGGGCTTGGACCGCCGGGGATATCGCGTCTCGTAACGTTTTCTACCGGATCGAGAGCATGGCGTATGAGTTCATTAGGCATGTCGAGCTTGATGCCGAGAGCTTCGTCAGCGGCACGGGCTACAAGAGCGCTATCGACATCGTCTATTGAAATGTTTTCATCGTGAGCTATGGTCACCAGTTTTCCTACTATCTTTTTAGCAGCAGAGAAGGAGAGACCCTGGCTCTTTACCATTTCATCAGCCAAATCTGTAACGGTACAGAAACCGCACTTGGTAACTTCAAGACCTCTTGCTTTATCTACTTCAAGAGTTCTTACGATACCCTCCAGCAGATATGTGCTTTCTTTTATCTTCTCAGATATTTCATAGTACAAGCTGGCTACAAAGCCCGGTTCACGGCCGTTACCTTGCGTATAGGCCTTCATCGTGTTGAACATGGTAGAAAGGGCTCCGTATGTCCATTCTCCTGAATATCTAAGGGTTTCCAGAGAAACAGGGTTGCGCTTTTGAGGCATTATTGTACTGTAAGAACAATATTTTAAAGCTAATCTGGAAATGCCCACCTCGTTCAGATTCCAAAGGAGCATGCTTTCGATGACTCTGCCGACGTTGTTTATAAAAATGGATAAAGCGCAGGCAGGCTCATAAGCAAAATCAAGGGTTGCGGTAGCATCCATCGAGTTGAGCAAGTAACCGTCAAATCCCAACAGTTCCGCAGTGCGTTCTCTGTTGATAGGAAAGCTGGTAGTTGCGATGGCAGCGCCGCCCATAGTGCTTAAGTTTACACGTTTATAAGCATCTAAAAGACGTTCTGCATCTCTGGAAAAGGCTTGAAACGCGCTGGTGTAAAAATGTCCCAGAGTAACAGGCTGAGCTTGCTGAGAATGATGAGTATAACCTGGTATTACAGTTTCTTTGTGTTCTTCAGCTTTATTCAGCAGAGTCTGCATTAAAAACAATATGGCTTCTATGTTTTCAAGGATGGTACGTCTGGTATAGACTCTTTCCACGCTGGAATTCATGTCGTTTCTTGACCTTCCGGTGTGAACTTTTCCGCCTGTTTCTATACCTAATTCATCGATTAGCCATTCTTCAATGTTAGAATACAAATCAGTCAGACCAGGTCTGAAAGGTATTTTATCCGGCCCCATCTCCTTAAGGCGCAAAAGCGCCTTAAGGATTTTTCCAGCTTCTTCTTTTGTGATTATGTTTTGCTCCATGAGCATTATTACATGAGCACAGTGATTTTCCAACTGACACTGAAATGACTGACAATCTTCCGCTATGGTTGCAGCAGCGTGTTTATCCAGGATGACAGTGTCCAGGTTTTCGTACTTTTTATAATCGATTTCTCTCATTTATATCTCACCTCTGTATCATTTTCATGATTTGGATGTATTTTGCCGACATTCGGCTGTTAGGAAGTCTTCTCGCCGTGGAAGACTTTTACTGCTAACATGTAAAGAACAACCAGTATAGCGATGGCGATAGGCAGAGCGATGATAGCTGAAAGCTCTGTAAAGCCAAGTATCAGGTAAGCTATAAATGCAGATACAGCTGCCAATAAAGCGTAAGGTATCTGAGTCTTAACGTGCTCGATATGGTTACATCCGGCAGCCATTGAAGACATTACTGTTGTATCGGAAATAGGTGCGCAGTGGTCTCCGAAGAGGGAGCCGCTGAGAACTGCCGCGATAGTAATGTATTCAGAAACGCCGAAACCGTAAGCCATGTGGATACCGAGAGGCAGCAATATAGCCATGGTTCCCCAGGAAGTTCCTGTAGCAAATGAAATAATTGAGCCGATGAGGAAAAGCATTGCAGGTACCAAGCTGGCAGGTATGATGTCAATAGTGGAGTCAACGATGAATGTGGAAGTGCCCAGGTCTCCGCATACTCCTCCAACACCCCAAGCACAGATGATGATTACAAGTATGCCGGCCATTTTTTTGATGCCGCCGATAAAAGTATCAAATACATCATTGAATGTCATCAGCTTTTGTTTGATTATCATGATTCCCAGCGTTATGGAAGCCAAGAAGTAACCTGAAGTAAGAGCTACCCTGATTTTAGATCCGGCTACTTCTTCAGCAGGCCAACCCCAGCTGAAGAACATGGCGAAAATTGTAACGAAGAGGACTATGAGCGGAAGCCCCATGTTCCATGCGGAAACTTTTTTGTCGTCTGATACGACAACTTCTTCGCCGGCAGCTTTCTGTTCTTCTGTAAGTCCGTTTTGAGCTATTCTTTCAGACTGAACCATAGGACCGAAGTCTCTCTTTCCGAAAGCAATCAATGGTACTAGCAGCAAGGCCAATATTGCATAGAACTGATAAGGTATAGCTGCTATAAACGTTGAAACGTCATTTTGCTCGATACCAAGGCCTTCAAACTCGGTAGCTATTATCGTCATGATGTATACTCCCCAGCCGGTAATAGGAACCAGGATGCAAACAGGGGATGATGTGGAGTCCAGTATGTAAGCCAGCTTAGCTCTGGATACTTTTAATCTGTCCATTATTGGACGGAAAATAGGACCCAGAATCAAACTGTTACCGGAGTCTGAGAAGAAGATGGCAAGACCGCCGAGCCAAGTACATCCTTGAGCAGTTGATTTGCTTTTTACTTTTTTTGCTATTGCCGCAGCAAAAGCTCTGGCTCCGCCGGATTTTTCCAGCAATGCCACGAAACCTCCGACGAAGGACATCATGATAATGGTCTGAGCGTTGCCGCTGTCTGTGATGTTAACAAAAAGATAATTGCTGAACATGTCCTGCATAGCTGTCCAAGGGTTCCACGAAGCGATAATCAGCGCACCTGTGAATAAGCTTATGATCAGCGAGAGGACTACGTTTTTGGTCCAAAATGCCAAAACGACTGCAAGTATTGCAGGGATTAATGACAAGACGCCGTAGTTTATAACATCTTCCATTAGTTATACCTCCTTATGAGTTTGAGTTTTAAAATGGTTGGTCGACCGTTTGCTATTATATTAACGCAAAAATAATGCCAACTTGATTTTATTAATTTTCCTTGAATTTTTCATATCAGCTTAAGAGGACGACAAGTGTTATATAGTCATTAAGACAACAAAAAATTTAAAAAACTCTCAGTTTTGACGAAAAACCGTCATAATTGAGAGCTTTTGCTATGAACGTTACACGATTTTTAAAATAAAGTCATATAAATGACGGGTTTCCGTCTTCTTTTGACTGATTTCCGTTTTTCTTGATGCCGTATTTCTCCATTTTATATTGCAGACTGGTACGTGGAATTTGAAGTTTTTTGGCTGCGTCTATTATTTTCCACCTGCTTTGCTGAAGAGCTGCCATAATTAGTTTTTTTTCATAATTTTCCAGAGCATGGTTTAAAGAAAATGTGTCAGAATTTTCAGCATTGATGTCATCAAGCATTCTCGGGTGAACAAGAGTAAGATAAGCAGGAAGATGTTCTACTTCTATTTTCTGCCCACTTTCCACCATGTTCATAGCTGCTTCGATAACATGCTCCAGCTCTCTGACATTGCCTTTCCAGTCGTTTTCCATCAAGAACAGAAGGGCGTTTTGCGTTACGCCAAGCACGTTTTTTTCAAATTCATGGTTGTATTTTTTTATGAAATAATCTACTAATAATCCGATATCTTCCGTTCTGTCTCTAAGGGGAGGAATGTCAATGCTTATAGTGTTAAGCCTATAAAGCAGGTCTTCTCTTATCGCTTTAGAAGCCAGGAGCTCGTCGACCGTCTGATTGGTAGAGGCTATGACGCGAACATCTACATCTATGGATTTAGACGCTCCCAGCGGCATTACGGTTTTTTCTTGTAATACCCGGAGCAGCTTGGCTTGGAGTGCCATAGGCATGGAATTTATTTCATCCAGATAAATAGTTCCTCCGCTGGCTTCTTCAAATATTCCTTTTTTGTTCTCAGCCCCTGTAAAAGCGCCTTTTCTTGAACCGAAAAGCAGCCCTTCCAGGATGCTTTCAGGAAGAGCGGCACAGTTGAGAGCTATAAAAGGTTTGTTTTTGCGATATCCGGAATTGTGTATAGATGATACTATAAGTTCTTTACCGGTACCTGTTTCGCCGTATACCAAAACAGACGACTTGCTGTTGGCTACCTGCATAATGGTTTTTTTGATGCTTTGCATCGCTGCATTGCAGGTTATGATGTCGCTTAAGACGTATTTTGCCCCATTGTTGAACTTGTTGGTGTCATGAGACAGCCCCTTGCCTTTTATGTTGTTTTCGATATGTGTTATATCTTTTGACAGCTCCACAGCGCCTACGATGTTACCTCTGGAAATAATAGGGATGGTAAGGTTTTTGGTAACCACCTTTCCGCCCATGTGATTCCATACTTCCTGACGTTCCTTGTATACCACTTTACCTGTGGAAATAGCCTGGAGCAGTGAGCTGCTTCCATAGCTTAAGGAGGGGAAAACGTCAAGAAGGTTTTTGTTTAAAGCCCATTCATTATGGGATCTGTTTTCCTCATCGGTATAACGCGGATTATAGCGCTTTTTCACTATTATTTTGCCGGTATCATCAATAGCAGTGAGAGAATCTATATAGTCAAAATTCTCCTGCAGCCATTTCATGCTGTCATCCTTCTTCTCCATTTTCCGCCTCCCTTTACATGCTGTTATTCAAAGAGAAAACCCTCTACCAGCGGATCGTCCTCTTCATCAAATACAAATTTATGGAATCCTGTGATTCTTGCTTCACTGGTGATTTCAGTAATGTACTCCCTGTGACCGTTGACGTTGATAATGTCTTTTATCTTGCCTATGAATTTGCCGTCTACGATACCTTCGTGCACGAAGGGCTCATCGATATCCAGCATGTTGTTTTCGCCCAGCCATGCCAGCTTGGCGCTGAATCCTGTACCTCCAGGGGAACGGTCCGGTGAACCGTATCCGGAACTATGTACTACGCGCAAATCGGATTCATGATATTTCGGAGTGTCGTACCACTGCACCAGGGTAATCTTGTATTCGTCTTTGCCTATTATTTTATCACAAGCTTTGCGTATTTTGGCAGAATAATATTTAATTTTTTGCGCGTCTTCAGGCTTGATTTCGACATTAAATTTGGCTGCCGGTACTATGGCGAAAACATTGCCTCCATAAGCGATATTCACAGGAATGTCTTTTATGTCATCCACATCTATGCGGATTTCATTTTCTATAACATAGCTGTTTACATTCTGTATGGAACAGCTTTTAACAAAAGTTTTGTCTTCATTGAAATTGTTGTGGATTGTAACGAGACCGGCAGGTGTTTCTATAACATATGCGTCCTTGTGTTCGCCAGGCACTAGACCGATTTCCTGCAAGGCCGTTCCAACACCTATGGTAGCATGACCGCACATGTCCAGATACTGAACGTCATCCATGTAGAAGATACCAAAGTCGGCTTCCGGAGCTGTCGGAGGCACAACGGCTGCACACAGCATTCCTGCGTGGCCTCTTGGCTCATAAGTCAATCTGGTACGGATATTATCGTAATGTTCTTTAAAGTAATCTCTCTTCTCTTTTACTGAATCTCCTACCAGCTTCGGTATACCGCTTAAAATTATTCTTGTAGGCTCACCGGCAGTATGGGTATCTACAGTTTCAATGATTCTGGTGAATTTCATATTGATCCTCCTTAATTTTGATAGTGATATCTTATTGACAATATATACAGCAATTTTTGTGCCAAAGATTATTTCAGTATTCTGTTTAATTCTTCTTCATATTCTGAATAATCTTCTCCGGCAGTTTTCTTTTTAACTGCTTCTGTCAGGGCATTGAAAGTTTTTTTGTTAAGCGGAAATTTAAATAATGCTGCTGAAGCAACTATAAAACATAAGCTTGGCACCAGAACGTAGGCGAGACTTAAGAAGAAAGAGACGCCTTGGGGCTGTGTTGATATGCTGGCGTTATATCCGGAAAGGTCTAAAAAGATTCCGAAAATTTGTACTACTATGGAAGTTATCAATGTCCCTAACACGGAAACCATGGAAACTATATCGCCTTCACGTCTTTTGCCGTTTACAAATTGGTCTACTTCCACTATGTCGTAGAATATCGGAGTGCTAAGCTGCCAGAAACTGTTTTGGGTGGCTGCAAACATGACGATATATACAAAAGTGCCGATAATAGAGCCTTGGAAAAAAAGAAAGATAACGAGGCCTGTGATCCCGGCCATTCCGAGAGTAAATTTCTGCTGATTGGATTTACCGAATTTTAGAGCAGTTTTATTTATAATAGGTGTTGTTATGAGAAATACTGCTGACGTAATAAAATAGACATATGAAATATATGTATTGGAAAGCCCGGCACAACACCGCATATAGTAAACAGTTCCTATATTGAAAAGCGCAATGGCACAGGAAAATGCGGCTTTGTATATTATCAAAATGCGCATAGGTTTAAGCTTAGAAAGCTGTATGTAATTTTTTCCTATTTCTTTGAGCAGATTTTTATTATGATGCACAGTGCTGCATGATTGGGAATACGGCTTTGTAAGGATAAATGTTGCCAGCCAAGTAAAGAAACAGACGGAAGCGATGACCAATGACGCTATTTGCCATCCTCGTGAAGCTTCCTTTACCATATCTAGTACTATCAGCGGAAATATATAGGCTATGGTGTTTCCGAATATTCCAAAGAGTCTTGATGCTGTTCTGAGACGGGTCCTCTCGTCGTATCCTGTGGCAATTTCTGCTCCCAAAGCGCCTCCGGGGATTTCATAGGATGAGAAGGAAATACGAAAAAGTATGCTGAAAATCAGATAATAGATGAATTTTGCAGTGTTGCTGACATCTATAGGCATAAAAAGCATTATGATTATCAATGGGAGAGTAAGTAAAGCAAAAAGTATGAATGGACGGCGTTTACCCATTTTGGAACTGCAGCTGTCTGAAATATTGCCTACAGTCATTCCTGAAACAACTTCTACCAGCAAAGCTATTGACATGATGGTTCCTGAAAGAGAAGAACCCATACCGACACAATCTGTCATAAAAACTATAAAGTATGTAGACATAAAATTGTACGCAGCGCCTTGACCCATGTATCCCAAAGAATAACTGCAAATTTTTTTGTTGGTTTCTTTTTTATTGCCATTTAATGCATCATTACTCATATTGGTGTCCTCCTGTTTCTTAGCAATCTGTTAATATGAATAATGCAAAATCGGTGCCAAAAGAGACACAGAAGAGAGAACCCAAGGGAATTCGCAGGGCCTTTGCAGGGCATTCGCAGGGCCTTTGCAGGGCATTCGCAGGGTATGCATAAGCGATACGGTATTGACAAGAACCAAAAGTAATGCTATAACGTAACAAAAATGAAAGACCAACTGTTAAAAGGAGAGTGACTTATGGATTTTGCCAGAGATGATCAATTGGATAAAAAGACGCTTGCTTTGAAAAAACACGCTGAGTGGAGAGGCAAACTGGAGATAAATGTAAAAGCTCCCATGAAGGACCAGGAGGATTTGGCTATAGCTTATACTCCCGGAGTCGCAGAGCCTTGTCTTGAAATCGCCAGTGATGAGAAGCTGGCATATACATATACAGGAAAATGGAATACTGTCGCAGTAATAACAGATGGAACTGCTGTGTTGGGCCTCGGCGATATCGGACCATCGGCTGCCATGCCGGTTATGGAGGGGAAATGTGCTTTATTTAAAGCTTTTGCCAACATCGATGCCATACCGCTTTGTATAAACTCCAAGGATCCCGATGTTATAGTAGATACGATATATAATATTTCTAAAAGCTTTGGGGGAATCAATCTGGAGGACATAGGCGCTCCCAGATGTTTTGAAATCGAAAGAAGGCTGATCGAGAAGTGTGATATACCTGTATTCCACGATGACCAGCACGGAACAGCCATAGTAGTTTGTGCAGCTTTGCTTAACGCCGTCAAACTTACAGGCAAGACGATGGGAGATTTGAAGATCGTCATAAGCGGCGCCGGCTCTGCAGGCATATCCATAGCTAAAATGATAATGAGATTAGGCTTCGGAGAGGTCATCTTGTGCAAAGGCGCAGGAACCATATATGACGGGGCTCCGTATAACAATCCTGAACAGCAGGCCATGGCTGAGGTAACCAACAAACAAGGGCTAAAGGGCAGCTTGGCAGATGCGATGAAAGGAGCCGATATATTTGTAGGCGTTTCCAAGGGAGGAATTGTAAACGGAGATATGATAAAATCCATGGCCAAGGATCCTATCGTGTTTGCTCTTGCCAATCCTGTTCCTGAAATCATGCCTGACGAAGCAAAAGCTGCAGGAGCCGCTGTAGTAGGAACAGGAAGATCGGATTTCCCTAATCAGGTAAATAACGTGCTTGCTTTCCCCGGAATTTTCAGAGGTGCGCTCGATGCGCGTGTAAGCAGGATAACAGAGGAAATGAAAGAAGCTGCAGCCAGGGCGCTGGCATCGGCCGTAGATGATGATAAACTCAGCGCTGATTTTGTGTTGCCTGACGCTTTTGACCCGGCAGTAGTAGATGCTATCGCATTGGCTATAATGAATACGGCTCATAAGTATGAATAGATTAGCCTAGAACCGCCGTTGGCATTGGAACTTCGCAGGACCGTGGGCGGCGCTGACAAAATTTCAATTTTTTTGAGAATTTGTCAGCAAATTTACAGAAAATGGTATTTTACTGGTCATCCGAGACCGGCTTTCGACGAATTTCGACCCGCGTTTGGAGCCTGTTGATGTAAAAAATTTAAAAAATTCGATTTTTTGTCAGCGAGGACCTGTTCAGCAATTTTTTATAAAAGAGGGAACAGAAAAAAAGAACCACCTAGTCTAGATGGTGGTTGAGAAATCAATTTAAAACCTGTAATCCTAAGGATTACAGGTTTTTTGTGGTGACTCTATCGGGATTCGAACCCGAGTTGCCGCCGTGAGAGGGCGGAGTCTTAACCGCTTGACCATAGAGCCATAGTGTTTTTAGTATAACACAGATTACAAAAAATGCAAGAGGATTTTACGCCTTTTTTTTAAAAGCTTGAAATGAAAAGCTAACTTCCAGATGTATCTTCCTTTAACGAAATTTGTTTTTCATCAACTCTTTAT